>JALUVB010000307.1 GCA_027021085.1 bacterium | reverse complement strand
AAAACAGAAAAAGGGAGATGTTAAAAAACATACCGAAGGGAAAGGTTGACGGATCAAACTTATCCTCTGCAACAATATACTTTATTGGGAGAGGGCATCAGAGTATAGAGAGGAGAGAGCTACCCCGGAACCGGGAATTCCTTATAGGAAGGGGTACAATTAATTGTGATTTAGCTATTAAGGATAAAAAGATATCCTGGGAACATGCAAAAATAAGACCTGAGGAGGAAGGGTATATCCTTTATGACTTAGCCAGTGACTCGGGGGTAAAAGTTAACGGCAGAAAAGTCCTGAAAAAGAAGCTCGAAAACGGGGACAAGATAAAAATAGGCAGGACTATACTTATTTTTGAGTGCCTGCCGAAGGATGCTGAGGAAAGAAGGAAACATCTCAGGATTAATGTTCCCCTTGAGTGTTCTATCCTTTCCAAGCCCGATGAGTCCTTCTCCGGTGTAACCCGGGATATAAGCCTGGGAGGAGTGAAATTCGAGGCCCATGCCAGGCTGCCCCTGGAAGGTGTATTAGAGTATCAAATTTCTTTTGATAGTACTATAATCAAGGGGCTGGGAGTAGTCAGATGGATAAAGCCCATCCTGCCTGATAAAACAAAGTATCTTGTAGGCATGGAGTTTATTGAGCTCTCCGAGGAAGCAAAGAAAAGATTAGAAAAACTTATCATTCAAAAGATGGAAGAATAATAACTTCTTTTGAAAATTATGTGATTTCTCTGGTAAAATGTGGAGGCAATGTAAATCGGGCATTGTAGTGTTCTAATTTGCCGGGGTGGCGGAATAGGAAGACGCGCAGGCTTGAGGGGCTTGTGGGTATATCCCGTGCGGGTTCAAGTCCCGCCCCCGGCACCAGGATTTTTTGGTTTTGCAAGGCTATAACTTAGCACATGAATAATCCCCTGGACTTATTCTGGCGCTTTTTAATAATTGCAGGTATTCTTCTGATAGTAGCAGGAGGGATAATTTTTTTATTAACTAAGATCCCTGGTCTGGGTAGATTACCCGGCGATATTTTTATCCAGAGGAAAAATTTCACTTGTTACTTTCCCATTGCTACTTCTATTCTCTTAAGTATTATCCTTTCCCTTGTTTTAACTCTGATATTTCGCGGCAGATGATAAGGCTTCTTCTTTTACTCCCCTTTTTCTTTTATGTCTTTCCCCTTTATGCTCTCGAGATAAGAGTAAGGCTTCCCAGAGAAGAGCTTCTTTCTGCCAGGAATGAGGTGGTAATAAAAGGGGCGGGTAAAAATAAAATTATTTACTCTCCTTCCGGCAACCTGCGGACAAAAAACAACAGTTTAATTTACCGGGGCAGAAATTGGGGAGACAGCATGGAGTTTTTACCCAGGGATAAAGTCTTCCAGTGGGGAAAGAGGAAATATCGGGGATTTTTAAAGATTTATTTGCGCGGGAATCAAATAATACCGGTAAATTATTTAGACATAGAAGATTTCTTGCGGGGAGTTATAAAGGGAGAGATTTCTCCCTCCTGGCCCCGCGAAACACTGAAGGCACAGATAGTGGCGGCTCGCTCCTATGCTGTGTATTCCATGACCGGAAAGAAACTTTTTGATTTGGCGGCGGGAACAGGTGATATGGTTTATGGAGGTATTTACTGGGAGGATGCCAGAATAGATAAAGCGATAAAGGAAACGAAGGGAGAAATATTGCTGAGGAAAGGGAAAGTGGTTCCCGGGTATTTTTCTGCCTGTGCCGGCGGACGTACTGAGTGGGCAAGCTGGGTATGGAAAAGTGCGCCAGAGTATTTTGTGGGTGTATCCTGCCCTTTCTGTAAGGATTCTCCCTATTATCGCTGGAAACTGAAAATAAGCAAAAGTGCTTTATCGCGTTATCTGGGGGTTAAGGGGGTAAGAAACATGGAGATTATCAGTTTTACTCCTTCCGGAAGGGTGAACGAAATAAAAGTTATGGGACGAGAGGAAGCCAGGGTATTTGCAGGAAATACCTTCCGGAAAATGATCGGCTATTCCCGCCTGCGCAGCACACTTTTTACTTTCAAAACAGGGTTGTTTTTTATAACATTTTCCGGCAAGGGCTGGGGACACGGGGTAGGCCTGTGTCAATGGGGAGCAAAAAAGATGGGAGAGTTGGGGTATTCCTACAAAGAAATATTGAAATTTTATTATCCATTTGCCGAGGTTTCCAATTATGAGAAGAAGTGAATTTGATTTTTATCTGCCTCCTGAATTAATTGCTCAGGAACCGCCAGCCCGGCGTGGTTTTTCCCGCATGATGGTGGTAGAGAAAAGAACGGGAAAGGTAGCAGATAAAACATTTCGTGAGATAACGGAGTTCTTGCAGGAAGGGGATGTGATAGTGCTTAATGATGTGAAGGTTATCCCTGCGCGGTTAAAAGGAGAGAAAAAAGGGACGGGCGGAAAAGTAGAAATCCTGTTGTTGAAAGAAAAGGATGAAAATATCTGGGAAGTATTGGCAAAAGGGAGAAAACTTAAGGAAGGGGCAGGAATTATTTTCCCGCGAGAAGTTGAAGCAGAAGTAATACATGATTTGGGAGCAAGAAAAGTAGTGAGATTCAAAGCTCCTTTTCTCCTGCGTAAAATATTGCAGGAAATTGGCGAGGTCCCTCTTCCCCCCTATATAAAAAATCCCACTAAGCGTAGTTTCAAAAAATACCAGACAGTCTATGCCAGGAAAGAAGGAGCCATAGCCGCTCCCACGGCAGGCTTTCATTTCACTGAAAGTATTCTCAAGCAGCTGCAGGATAAAGGAGTAAGCATTGCCTTTCTTACTTTATACGTGGGAGCAGGAACATTCTTGCCCATAAAGACAGACATCATAGAAGAGCATCGTATGGAAGAAGAATACTTTGAAGTGAGTAAAGAAACCTCCCGAATCATAAACAGAAGCAAGGAGAAAGGGGGTAGGGTGGTGGCAGTAGGGACTACGGTGGTGCGTACACTGGAAACAGTGGCTGAGAACGGGAAGGTTTACCCGGTGCAGGGGAAAACAGGCATTTTTATAATACCGGGTTATAAATTTAAAATTATAGATGTGCTTCTGACCAATTTTCACCTTCCTTCTTCTACTCCGCTACTTCTGGCCTGTGCATTTGCAGGGAGGGAAACAATACTTAAGGCATACAGAGAGGCTGTGAAGAGAAAATACAGGTTTTATTCTTTCGGCGATGCTATGCTAATTATCTGAGTCCTATCCAATAGCCTCAGGACCGCGTTCACCTGTCCTGATTCTTATGCACTCAGCCAGGTCGAGGACGAATATCTTGCCATCCCCGATTTTCCCTGTCTTTGCCCCTTTTATGATGGCTTCTATGGTGGGCTCTACGAAGTCTTCGTTTACTGCTATTTCGAGCCTTACTTTCTTGAGCAGGTTAACCTCGTGTATGACTCCCCGGTAGGTTTCCGTGAATCCTTTCTGCTGTCCGCACCCCAGGGCATTTGTAACTGTCATCTTGAAAACCTCTGCCTCGTAAAGAGCCTTCTTCACATCGGGCAGTTTGTGCGGCTGTATCATGGCAATAATAAGTTTCATAACTCTCCTTCCTTTCTATTACTGGGTAGTAAATATCTGGAACCCGGCATAAGATTCCATGCCGTGTTCCCCAATATCTAAACCTCGCAATTCTTCCTCCCGGCTGACCCTTAATCCTATCAGTTTATCAATACATTTAAAAACAAGTCCCATGCTAATCAGGATAAAAACAATTACAGCAGTTACTCCCAAAAGCTGAATGCCGAGTTGTTTCAACCCCCCTCCATAAAACAACCCGTTATTTGCCAGCCCCAATGATGCTTGCCCAAACAAACCAATGGATAATGTTCCCCATATCCCGTTGAAGCCATGCACGGGCACTGCTCCTACTGGGTCGTCAATCTTTAATTTGTCCAGCAGCATGACTCCCAGCACAACAATAATCCCTCCGATTCCCCCGATAACAATTGCTGCCCATGGTTCTACAAACGCACAGGGAGCAGTGATAGCTACCAGCCCGGCCAGGGCCCCGTTCATAGCCATGGATAAATCTGGTTTGCCAAACAGCTTCCAGACAATCAGCATAGCAGTGATTCCTCCCATGGCGGCAGCCAGGTTGGTATTTATAGCTACTCTGGCAATGAGGTTGCCGTTACTGACTCCCAGGGCAGACCCCGGATTAAATCCGAACCAGCCGAACCAGAGGATGAAGACTCCCAGGGCAGCCAGGGGGATGGAATGCCCTTCGATAGCATTGACTTTTCCATCAGCATTGTATTTTCCTATTCTGGGGCCCAATATCATTGTCCCGATAAGTGCGGCAAATCCTCCTACAACGTGCACTACAGTAGAACCAGCAAAATCAGCAAAATTTAATTTGGCCAGCCATCCTCCTCCCCATATCCAGTGACCTACCAATGGGTAGATGAGTGCAGAGATAATAAAAGAGTAGATGATATAAGCAGAAAATTTCATTCTCTCTGCCATGCCTCCTGCTACAATTGTAGCCGCAGCTCCACAGAAAGCTGCCTGAAATAACCAGAAAGCATAGAGAGGTACATTTGCTCCTGATTGGGCTCCACTCAAAAACCACCCCTTTAATCCTATAAAATCGTTCCCCAACCCGAACATAATAGCATAGCCGAACATAAAGAAACCTATAGAAGCCATACAAAAGTCCAGGAAATTCTTGGTTAATATGTTACAGGTATTCTTGGCTCGGATGAAGCCGGCTTCTACCATACCGAATCCTGCCTGCATAAAAAACACCAGAAATGCTGCGATAAGCACCCAGACTGTATCTACCCCCACTTGAGTGGCATATAATATTTTAGTCTCGGCAGAAGCCAGAATTGGGAAGAAGAGAGTAGCTACTATAAAAAACAGCATTAATCCAAAAGTTTTTTTACACATCCTGCACTCCTTTCCTGATTTTGCTGATAAATAAAGGCGTTTCACCGCGGGGCATTCCGCAGTAAAACGCCTTTATTTCCAATGGACTTTTACAATATGGGCAATAATTTGTCTAACTCGTATTTTGTAAGCTGTATGCGGTAATCTTCCCACTCATTTTTCTTTAGCTCAATGAACCTGGTGAAAACGTGTTCCCCCAGGGCTTTTCTGACCAGTTCGCTTTGTTCAGTAACGAGTACGGCTTCTCCCAGGCTGTCTGGCAGGGATTCAATACCCAGTGCTTTTCTTTCTTCGTTGGATAGATGATAGAGGTTCTTTTCCATGGGGTCGGATAATGGGTAGTTTTTCTCTATCCCTTCCAATCCTGCCTGCAGCATTACTGCAAAAGTGAGGTATGGATTACAGGCCGGATCGGGACATCTGAGCTCTGCTCTTGTGGCATTTTCTTTGCCCGGATGGTACATGGGAACCCTGATAAGGGCTGAGCGGTTCCTCTTGGACCAGGCAATGTAAACCGGTGCTTCATAACCGGGAACCAGTCTTTTGTAGGAGTTTACCCACTGTGCAAAAATGGCACTCATTTCCCGTGCATGGGCAAGTTGTCCGGCAATAAATTTCTTGGCTACGTCAGATAGGTTATATTTGGCTTCAGGAGAAAAGAAAACATTCTTATCTCCTTTGAAAAGAGATTGGTGGGTATGCATACCACTTCCGTTCTCGCCAAATAAAGGTTTGGGCATAAATGTAGCATATACACCAAATTTCTGGGCTATCTCTTTAACCACTATCCGGTAAGTAATTACATGGTCAGCCATCTCCAGAGCATCACCGTATCTCATGTCAATTTCGTGCTGGCTTGGCCCTACCTCGTGATGTGAGTACTCAATGGGTATCCCCATGTTTTCCAGGGCAAGAATTGTGTCTCTGCGCAGGTCGCTGGCTACATCCAGAGTAGTTAAATCAAAGTAACCACCCCTATCCAGTATTTCTGTAACCTGGTCGCTTTTAAAGTAGAAGTATTCTAACTCAGGTCCCAGGTAATAATGGTCAAATCCCATATCTTTCATACGCTTTAAAGCTCTCTTTAAAACATACCGGGGATCCCCCTCGTATGGCTTGCGGTCAGGAGTTAAAATATCGCATATCATCCTGGCCACCTTCTTTTCCTGAGGCCTCCAGGGCAGAATCTGGAATGTGGATGGGTCGGGCAATGCTATCATGTCGCTTTCTTCGATTGACTGGTAACCTGTAATCGAGGAGCCGTCAAAACCCATCCCGTTTTCCAATGCTCCTTCCAGTTCTCTGTCAGTAATGGCGAAACTCTTGACCTGGCCTAAGATATCTGTAAACCATAACCTGATGAACTTTACATCCTGTTCTTTAACTATCTTTACAATATCTTCTTTACTCTTCTTACTCATCTCTCCCTCCTTTATCTATAGTTACCCTATAAAAACAAAAAAAGACGCCCAAAATCACAAGTTTTTTGAACGTCCTTTTGTCCTCTCCTTAATACAGCTCAAACACAATATAGATATAATATCACTTTTGCACTTAAAAGTCCTCATAGTATTAAGTAAAAAGAGGCGCTATTTGGTAACCTCCAACTTTTTTTGCCACTTTTTGATTATTCTTTTTTTTAATTTATTCACCATTACATGTGAAATACCCAGTTCCTTTCCGATCTCTCTTAAGGTATAACCTTTCAGCAATAGTAAAAATACTTCCCTTTCCCGCCTGCTTAAACCATTATTTCTTATTTTGTCTAAGAGCATTTTCCTGTCTAAGTTCCTTTCCAGGGATTCTCCCGTATCCGGGAGAATATCTTTCAGTGTATCACTATCTTCATTAAAGGGGTTATCCAGGCTTAATACCATTGCTTTGTCTCTTGTCTTTCTGAGAAAGTTTAATATGTAAAATTCACATCCCTTGATTACATAAGCTTCATTTACACCTTCTGGCATGCCGTTTTTAAATCTTTCCCATAAATGCATACACATTTCCTGGTAGAGGTCATCACTATCAATAAAATAGCCACACCCCCTATACCTGAGAGCTATTTTTCTTAATCTGGGAGAGACTTTTTCGTACAGGGTTTTAAAATCCATTTTCCTTACCCCTATAAAAACAAAAAAAGGGACGCGCTTCCGAACGTCCCTTCGTTCTTTCCTGAGCACTAACCTTGTGCTCTGTGTTGCAGAAGTATAGCATAATATAATTATTTTTGTCAAGAACAATCTCCAGGAAGGAGGGCAGCTTGAAAAACGGCAGGAATTACGTATAATCATTCTATACTTATCTTTTGGGAAAGATTAATTCTCGTACGGTGATAAATTTATACCTGTATCCGCAAAAGCTCAAAGAAGGGAAACCTAGATGAAGATACTCCATACAGCTGATTTACATTTAACTGCCTATGAAGATGAGAGATGGCAGGCGTTAAAAGAGCTAATTAGAATAGGGAAGGAAGAGAAAATTGAAGTTTTTGTAATAAGCGGTGACCTCTTCGATAAAGGTATTCATGCAGAAGAATTAAGGCCTAAATTGCGGGAAGTTTTCTCCGGGGTTCCCTTTCGGATGCTAATTATTCCTGGTAATCATGATGTGGATTCTTATTCTCCGGGTATGTTCTTCGGACAGAATGCCACTATTCTAACCCGCCTTGAGCAGCCTTTTAGCTATAAAGAGGCAGTAATATGGGGACTGCCTTTCTCCTCGCTGGAAGGAGAGGAAGTTCTGAGTGCTCTGCGCTTAATAAAGAGGAGTATTTCCCGGGAAAAGAAAAACATTTTACTTTATCATGGGGAGCTGCTTGACGCATTTTTTTCTCGGAAGGATTTCGGTGAAGAAGGGGAAAAAACTTATATGCCGGTGAAGCTTTCCTACTTTAGGGATTTACCTTTTGATTACATACTATCCGGTCATTTTCATAAAAACTTTGATTCCTGGGAAGTGGAAGAAGGAAGATTTTTTGTCTATCCTGGTTCTCCTGTCTCTGTAACCAGGCGGGAGACGGGAAGAAGGAAAGTCAATATATTTGAGTTAGGTGCTCCTCCCCGGGAGTATTTACTTGATACACCGTACTACGAGGAAGTGGCAGTAGAACTGAATCCTTTTACAGACAAAAACCCTCTAAAGTTAATCAGGGAACGTATAGAAAGTGTTCCCTCCTATGCAAAGCTTGTACTCAGCGTGAAAGGTTATATAAATGCTGAAGCAATCAGGATGGATGAGCCGGAATTAGCAAAAAAAATAGAGAAGATGACAGAAAATAAAAACGTGGATAATCTCTATATTGAATTTAAAGATATCCATGCAATATTGAAAGATGAGCTATTTAAAAGGTTTTTAGAAAAATTGGATGAGATGGGTTATGAGGAAGAGAAGAAAAAACATCTGCGGCATATAGCGATTTCTGCCATGATGAAAGCAAGAACATGATGAAAATAAAAGAGTTTTTCATTACCCGCTACGGCCCCCTGCATAATGCAGGGCCATTCAGACTAAAGAACTTTAACCTATTCTTTGGCAAAAACGAGGATGGTAAAACTTTGACCATAGATGCCCTGGTTAAAATGCTGCTCAAAAACGTCAAGGAATTTGAAAACATAGACCGCGTAGAGGAAAGGCCGACCGGTTATGTGGTGGTAGAAAACGAGGAGGGGAAAGAACTTAAGCTTCCGGAGAAAGGAGACTTGGCAAAAATTGCCCGGTTATCCCCGGAAGAATGCAGGAATATTTTTATTATACGAAATAGCGAGCTTTCTATTGGCAGAGATGAAATTTCATTTTACACAAATATAACAGACCGTCTTACAGGGTTGCGGACAGAAGCGATAGCCTCTATAAAAAAAGAATTGCAGAAGATAGGGAAATTAACCAGAGCCGATAGCAGAGGTGGATTATCCGGCAGTAAGGAGTTCGGGTATATTAAACTCAGGATGGAAAAGGCAAGTAATCTGATTAAAAGAATACATGAGTTTCAGGAAGAATTGCAGAGAGAAAAATTTGATGAACTGGAAATAGAATCGGCCAATGTAAGGGAAGAAATAGAAAGGTTGAAACAGGAGCAAACAAGCCTGGAAACTGCCAGGCAAAGGGAAATTTATGAGAAAGGGAAAGAAGCATTAAACAGACTCAGAAAAGCCTTAAAGGATTACCAGGAGCTGGAAATATACACCGAGGAAGAAGGGCAGGTATGGAGGGAAAACCAGAGGAAAATGCAGGAATATATGAAAAGTAAAGATGAACTTACGGCTGACATCAAGGACAAAGAAGCTGAATTAAAAAAGATAAAAGATAAATTGAATGAAAAGGAAAGAGGTTTTCAGATAACAGAGGAGAAAAAAAGGATAGCGGAAGAAATAGAAAGAGAAGTAAAGGAGATTATAAAAAGAGAGCCTGAGTATGAGGAAAAGAAAATAGCCCTGGAGAAGATAACAAGAGAATCAGAAGAGAAGGAAAGGGCATTCAGGCTGCGGGAAAAGAGAAAGGAAGCAATAGATAGGGAGCTTAAACCATATATAGAAGAATACAAAAGAAGAAAAGAGACATTGGCTCTGCAAGAGCCCGGGAATGCCTTTTTTACTCGTTCTCTCCTTGCTTCCCTGTTTTTATTGGGAATATCACTGGCAGGAAGTCTAATCAGGAACCTGCTTATCTTTCATTTTTTTTCCGGGTTATTCCTTATAGTTTCACTTGTTTTCTGGATACTTAAGTTTCAAAGCACCAGGCGTGATGCCGAACTGAATAAACTAATGAAATCATTGCGAATGGAAGGAAAGAAATTCGCTTTACCTGGAGAGGGGGTTGAAGAAATATCTGTTAATATCCAGCAGCTGGAAGAAGAGCATGCTTTATTGAAGGAAGAATTGGAAAGAATGCGGAAAGAGAAGAGTGAAAAAGAGAGCGAATTTAGATTCCTGAAAGATAGGATGCAAGAAAGCAGGAACAAAATCAGCGAGCTTTCCGGATCTCTGGGGTGGGAGAGAGAAGATGTGAAAGAATATTTTTCTAATATAAGACAACTTAAAGAAGCGTACCAGGAAGAAAGTAGTAAATTAAGAACTCTGATTGCTGATAAACAAGCTCTTGAGCAGGCGATTAAGGAGTTAAAGGAGGAAAGAATTCCGGCAATTCAGAAAGCTATAAAGGAAGCAAAGGCAAAAATAGAGGAGATAAAAAAGAAATCGGGAGAGGAGCACCTTAAAGAATACCTGCAGAAAGTGAGCTTGAAACGTGAAAAGCTGGAGGAAGGGAAAAGGTGCAGGAGTATTCTGGAAAATCTTTTTACCCCCGGAGATAAAGATTTGCCTCTGCAAGAAATGATTTCTCACTGGGAGAGAGAAATCTTCGCACGGGAAAAATACAGAGATAAATGCCGGGGGATAGAATACGATGATAAAATTTCTGCCCGGCTAAAAGAAGAATTAAATAATGAGGAAAGTAAATTAGAAGCTTTGCAAGCAAAGATGAGGCAGTTGCAAAGGGAGCTGGAGGATATAGAAAGAGAAGCAAATATGATACTGTCTCCAGAAGAAGATTATATCTCCTGTAAAACTTGTGGAGACTTAAAAGTTGTTAGGGGGAGACTTGAGGAGTTTGTTCGGAAGCACAGGGAGAACCGGGAAAACGTATTAAAAGTGATGGAAATATTTGAAAGAATAGAAGGAGAAGAGCAAAAAAGAATTTCAGAGCTTTTTGGCAAGGATAGTCCTGTTTCAGATTATTTCTCCGAAGTAACCGGGGGGCTTTATCGTGAGGTGCTCTTTAACCAGGAGAAGGAGAGGATAGAAGTATTACGCAAAGATGGGCACAGGTTGGAAGCAAGTAAGCTGTCCGGTGGTGCCTATGACCAGCTCTACCTTGCTATCCGGCTTACCCTGGGGGGGAAACTTATGAAAGGCAAGCAAGGATTTTTTATCCTGGATGACCCCTTTATAAAGGCTGATAGCGAAAGATTAAGAAGACAGGTGGAAGTTTTGAAAAAGATTTTTGCCTGGGGCTGGCAGATTATCTACTTCAGCGCAAAAGAAGAAATTAAAAAGGCCTTAGGCGAGGATATCGACAGCGGCAGGGTTAACTATATTGAGATTCCCGGAATCTTGCTATAAGAAAGACTGTAGACTGGAAGGATAGTGAACAGTAGTGAGTAGCGAGGGAAGATAGTCAATAGTAAACAGTGAACAGTAAGTAGTGAACGGTGAATTGGTTTCCCGGTATCTTAGTATCCTGGTTTTTTGCTCGTATGTCATGCCTGCGGAAGCAGGCATCCAGGATTTTAGACTTTAGACCGTAGACTTTAGACTATAGACCGGGAGAATATGAACAGTAGCGAGTAGATAGTAGTGAGTAGTGAGGGAAGATAGTAAATAGTGATTTGGGTCCCTGTATCATGTGTATTTCCCGTCTAATGTCTAAAGTCTGATGTATATAGTCTAACATGGGGGCATAGGTGGAACTAACAACTCAGGACTCCCGACATATGTCGGGACTCACAACTCTTTTAGACGTTAGACCGGGAAAGTAGTAACCAGTAAATAGTGAACAGTAGTTAGTAGCGAGTAGATAGTAGTGAGGGCTATTCGCGTCTTACTTCTTGTTTTTTTCTTTGACTTCTCTTTTCTGTCCCAGGTAAAGGGAATAGCTTTTACCTTCGCGGGTAAGGACGACTCTCTTCCGTTCTATTTTGAATACTTTGAATCCGCCGATACTGTCACCTTCTCTGACTATTTTTTCATTTATTATGGCTATTGCTTTCTTGGGAGAAGTCAGGGTGCCTGAAAGCTTGAGCTCGGAGACTACCTCCTCTTCTTCGGCAGTTGTGGGAGGGGGAGGGGCTATTTTGCTTTCCTCTTCCGGTGGCTGGAAAGGGTCTCTGCCCCATTCCTGGGCAAAAACAGGGAAAGAGAGGGAAAATGTTGTAACCATAAAGATAAGTAAAAGTGTGATAATTTTCATTTTTTATTCCTTTACAACAATCTCTATCTCTATTTTGCCCAGGATAGTTACCGGCTGGGAAGAAACTCTTTCCAGGTAGAAACTTTTTATAATGCCGAGCTTTTCCATCTTTTCCACCTGCTGTAAAAGCCTGGAAATGTCCCGGAAAGAACCCCTTAAAAATATTTCCAGAACCTTATTGGGATAAATATTGCTTTGGTCATCCTGGAAATTAATGGAAACTGTTTCTACTCCCAGTTCTTTAACCCAGGAAGTAAAGTTAGTAACAAAATCATTGAATTCTGTGGGAGAGAAAAGACGGGTTTCCAGTTTTGCCCGTACTTCATTCTCAATCCTCAGTTCTCGTTGAAGTTCGGCCAGTTTATTTACTGTTTGTTGCACGGCTATCAATTGAAGCTTTACCTGCTGTAGGTTGTCCTTGAGTTTTCGTATGCGAATCAGTAGAGGGTGAAAAGCAAACTGGTAGACAATTACTATATAGAGAACGGTTAAAATGATGAACCCGGTCTTTTTCCTATCCATTGTTCAAAACAATCTCTATCTGGAAGTCAGAGATATTTCCTCCCTTCCTTTTCTCCAGGGTAATAATACGGGAGCTTGTATTGGGAGACTTCGCAGTGAATTTTTCCAGCCATGTAGCAACCTTTTCCCCGGAAAAACAAGAGCCCCATAGTGTAATTTTTTTGTCACCGCTGTATTCCATACGGTTTATCCAGACACCTTCCGGAATGGTTAGGCTCAGGTCTGAAGCAAACTTTTCCCAGGAAATGCCTTTATTCTGGAGAGCTTTCTTGATGTAGGCTATTTTGTCATCCACTGTTTGCTTTTCTCTTTCTACCCTTTTCACCTCTTCCATTACAGGAAGAAGTTTTTGAATTCTTTCCTTGTTTATCTTAATTTCCTGGTTCCATTGAAAACTCTTTATCAGGAGAGGAGTAAAGGAAAGAACAGTAACTGAGATAAGCCCCAATATGAAGAGAAGCACTCCTAAGCGGGCTTTTTCCTCTTTTTTCCTTTTTTCCTCGCTTCTTCTGCGTAGATTTGGTAACTCCTTATAACCTATGGCAGCACCAAAAAGGCCTGAGAATTGTGAGGATAGGTTATGGAGATACTCTTTTTTCTCCAGGCGAAGGGAAGATGTATCAACGTTTTCCAGAGTATCTACCGTGTTAAATTTAATCCCCAGTTTTTCCTGCAGTAATGAGTCTAAATTTTTGAGTTTACTCCCTCCTCCCGTGAAGAATACCTCCTCTATTCTTTCCCCCCGGGATTGCTGGGAATAATAACTGATGCTCAGGTTTATTTCTTCTCCCAGTTGTTCCACTACCTTGCTCAGGGAGGGGAAAACTCGGGAAGAAGGAGAGAGAAAATCCTCTTTCTTTTTTAATTCTTCTGCCTGGAGGAAGGGGATATTTAAAGAGCCGGCAATTACACGCGTAAATGCGCTGCCCCCGATGGGAATCTGGACACCTATCTGCAGCTCCTTATTCCTGGCTAATGCCAGGGTGGAGAAATTTGCCCCGATGTCCAGAATAGCTCTTCCCTCCGCAATCTTTTTGTATAATGTAGAATAGCTTAGTGCATACGGATAGGGCACAATGGAAAGTATTTTGAACCCAAGCTCTTCAAGTAGGTGTACCTTTTCTGCTACCTCGTTCGCATTGCAGTAAACAACCTGGTACTCCCTTTCTTCCTGTTTTTCCTTTTTTAGCAGGAAATCAAATACGACTTCTTCGTGAGAAGGAGGAAGGTGCAGGTGCGCATCTTTCTCCATCACTATCCAGAGGTCTTCTTCTGGAATGGGAGGATAAGTCAGATTCCGGATGTATATATTGGGAGAGGAGAAGGAAAGTATCAGGAGGCGAGTCTTGGGCCTCATAACCTCCAGGATGCTGGCAAGACTCTGTCTCCAGGCTATTCTGCGGTCCTCCCCTTCCAGGGAAGGGTCTATCTCCCGGTAACCAAAGTTTATGACCTGGCTGCCTCTGATTTCTACAAGCTTTACAGAGTAGTTACCGATATCCGCTGCTACTATATGTTTGCTTTTTGCCATTTCTACTATTTATACTTAAAAAAGAGAGGTAAGTCAAGTCTGAAGAGGAAATAGGTCAAATATAACCCGTATTTTTTTCCTGCCAAAACTTGCTATTTGTTTTTTAAGAGAGGTGAGTGAATTTAGTAAAATTTCCCGGGAGGAGGATTTAATCATCAACTGGGTAGAAAACTTCTTCCCCCTTTTCTGCGTGGGAAGAGGCCCCAGGCAATAAATATTCTCCGCGAAGTTGGATTGTATTATTTCCTTGAGCTGACTTGCTGCTTTTTGCGCCTCCTGTGAATCTGGAGCGGTTATAATCAGGTAGAAAATGTGAGAGAAGGGAGGATAAAAAAGCTCTTTGCGTTTTTCCAGCTCTTCTCTGTAGAATTCCCGCCAGTCCAGATTAAGGGCAAGTTTTATGGAAGGGTCTTCTCCCTGGTAGCTCTGAATGATAACTTCTTTATCCTTTCCCTCCATGAGGGATATCCATTCGCCCAGGAATTGGAAAGTCTTTTCGGAAGAGCGGAAATCCGGGCGAAATAAATGGGTGTCAGCATTAACTATTCCCAGGAGCCTTATTTGGCCCGGGAGAAAAATCCTTCTTAACATCTTGGTACCTACCAGAATAAATGGGAACTTCTTTATGTCTATTACCATTCCCTTTTTCCCCGTGTCCTTGTCACACCGGATTATTGGCACGGCAGGGAAAATTTTCTTTAAAGTCTCTTCTGTCTTTTGAGTGCCGGTAGCCCTCATTTTAGTGTAGGATACCTGGCAGCGGGGACATATTTCTTCCACTTCTTCCACACTGCCGCATTGGTGACATAACATTATATCTGGTTTATGGTAGGAAAGGGGAATGGAGCATTCTTTGCATTTCTGGATATATCGGCAAACTTTGCATACACGGTAGCCGGCAAATCCCCTTCTGTTGACCAGGAGGGCTACACTCTCTCCTTTCTCCAGTCTTTCTTCTATTTTGTCCAGCAGGTATTTGCTGAGCCCCTTGCTTTTCATTCTTCTCTCTTCTCTGCGCATGTTAATCAGCGTAACCTGAGGAGGAAGGAATATGCCGTTGATAGTAAATTCCCTGATTTTGCCTTTTTCCATAAGGTAAATGTATTCTATGGGAGGTACAGGGGAGGAGAGAATGACCGGTATTTTTTCTTCTTTTCCCCTGATTAAAGCTGCTTCGGGGAGGAAATAGCGAGGATGGGATGGGCTCTTGTAGGAGGAAGAATGGATATCTTCCATAATTATCATTCCTAAGTTATTAATAGGCAGCCAGAAGGCGGACCTTGTCCCGGCAATTATTTTTGCCTCCCCGCATATGGTTTTTCGCAAGTTTTCCCGTCTTTGGCGGGGAGTTAAAGCAGAAGAAAAAAATACTGTTTTCTCAGGAAAAGAGGAGGCTACCTTTTCTCTGAGCAAAGAATACGATTCCCATTCGGGAAAGATAAGAAGTGTATTTTTGCCCTCGGCTATATTCTTTTCCAGCAGAGCAAGATATTTTTTCCATCGCTGCTCACAGGAGGGGAAAAGGCATAAATAAGGAGTGAATTTACCCCGCGCACGTACACCTCTTTTGCCTGGTTTCACTTCCGGTCTTTCATGCAGGGAGAAACTCTGGCCTTCCTTCCCCCCCATGGAGAGTTTAAGTATCTCGAACCAGTTGCTGGCATAATAGTGGGCCACTTCCCGGGCAAAAGAGAGATAGGAAGAGGAGAATAGCGGAGCTTCGTCTATGAGTTCCCGGATGGGTTTTAATTTGTTCTCCCTGGCTTCTTCTTTGCCAACCACCACTCCCCACATTAGCCTTTTTCTTACTTCCACTCTTACCCGCATTCCTATTTCCAGCTTTTTTAGAAGAGAGTCCGGGATGGCATAGGAATAGACTCCGTACTCCATAAGAATCTTAGCTGCTTTCTTAGACATATTCTCTTCTCTATTTTACTCTACCATGATAAACTTAAAAAGATGAAGCCAGAAGCAAAATTAGAAAAATTGAAAAAAGAAATAGAAAAACTTGGCTCCCTGGTGGTGGCATTTTCCGGGGGCGTGGATAGCACATTCCTTCTTAAAGTTGCCCGTGACACACTCGGCAAGGAAAATACTCTGGCGGTAACGGCAAAATCGGAAACCTATGCACAACATGAATTTGAGGAAGCAAAAAATATAGCAGAAAAACTGGATGTAAACTGGATGTGGATTGAATCTGAGGAGCTTGCCTTGGCAGATTTCAGGAAAAACCCGCCGGATAGATGCTACTACTGTAAATCTGAGCTTTTCAGTAAATTGCAAGAGATTGCCCGGGAAAAGGGTTTTAAGCATGTAGCTGACGGAACAAATGCCGATGATACAAATGACTTCAGGCCGGGAATGAGGGCGGCAGAAGAACTAAGAGTGGTGAGCCCTCTTAAAATAACCGGAATTACAAAGAATGAGATAAGGATACTGAGTAAAAAGATGGGGTTGCCCACCTGGGATAAGGCATCTTATGCCTGCCTTGCCTCCAGGTTTCCCTATGGGGAGACTATTGACGAGGAGAAACTGAGAAAGATCCAGGCGGCAGAAGAATTTTTAAGGAAATACAAGTTAAGGCAGGTGAGGGCGAGGTTCCATGGCAATATTGTAAGACTCGAGGTTGAACCTGGTGATTTCCAGAAGCTGATTAGAGTAAGAGAAGAGGTGGTAGGCAAGTTTAAACAACTCGGCTTCAATTACATTACCCTGGACCTGGAGGGATACAGGACCGGGAGCATGAATGAACCCTTAGGAAAATGAGGGGTTTGCTCTGAGAAGAGAGTAAGCAGGTTGGTTTTGAGCTTTGTGCTCGGAGTTTGGAAAAAGGAGATTCAGAGGTGAAGGAAGAAGTAATTTACAAGATACTCTATAGTTTGAGCCAGGGAGAAGTTTCTCTGGAGGAAGCTTTCCAGCGCTTGAAAGACCTTCCCTTTAAAGACCTGGGTTTTGCAAAAATAGATTACCACCGGGAAATAAGAAAAGGTCTTCCGGAGACTGTTCTCTGCTTAGGTAAAACGCCGGAAGATGTAGTGAATATATTCTCCGAGATGGAGGGTAAGGCGAATGTTCTGGCCACAAAAGCATCAGCTGAAATCATGGAAATAATTGCCCGGAAATTTCCCGGGGCGAAAATATACAAAGATGCCGGGATAATATACCTGGGTGAATATCCTGAGATTGAGGGAGGGAAAGCTGTGGTTCTCACCGGGGGCACAGGTGATATACCAATAGCCAGGGAAGCTATGATTGTGGCCAGGGCAATGGGCGTTGAGGTAAGGCCGATATTTGATGTGGGGGTGGCAGGAATTCACAGGCTGGGAAGTTGCAAGGAAGAAATAAAGCGGGCAGAGGTTATTATTGTGGTGGCGGGAATGGATGGTGCTCTGCCAAGTGTGGTGGCAGGGTTGTTCAGTAGGCCTGTGGTTGCTGTTCCTACAAGTGTGGGGTATGGAGCTAATTTCCAGGGTATTTCGCCCTTGTTAACCATGCTTAACTCCTGTGCACCGGGTGTAGTAGTGGTGAATATTGATAATGGCTACGGCGCAGGTTACTTTGCTGCGTTAATTTGCCAGAGAAAAACATGAAAATACTTTACCTGGACTGTTTTGCGGGGATAAGCGGAGATATGTTTCTGTCAGCGCTTTTAGATGCCGGGCTGTCCTTTGAACTTCTTAAAGCAGAACTGGGTAAATTAGATGCAGACTTTGAGATAGAAGTTACAGGGGTCAAACGAAACGGGATAACTGCCACCAGGCTCGTGGTCAAAGAAGAAAAAACAGAACGGGGACTGAAGGAAATCGTAGAGATAATAAATAAAAGCAAGCTTGAAGTAGAGGTTAAGCAGAAAGCAGTGAAAATGTTTAAGAGGTTGCATGCTGTGGAGAAAAAGATACATGGCAGAGTGCATACTTTTCATGAGCTGGGGTTGCTGGATACAATCGTGGACGTGGTGGGTGCCATTGTGGGCTTAAAGATTTTAAATGTGGAGAAAGTATTTGCCGGCAAGGTAAATGTAGGGGAAGGATTTGTAAATACGGAGCATGGAACCGTACCTGTCCCGGCTCCTGCCACTGTGGAACTTTTAAAAGGCATACCTGTTTATTCCACGGGAGTAACCTCGGAGTTGGTGACTCCTACCGGTGCTTTGCTGCTCTCGGAATTTGTGGATGAATTCAGGATGCCGGAGATAAAAATAGAAAGTATCGGATACGGTGCCGGAGGAAAAATCATTAAAAATTTACCCAACCTATTGAGAGTTTACCTGGGGGTAGGGGAGAGTATAGAGGCGAGGAAAATTCTTATTGAAACCAACATTGACGATTTAAACCCCGAAATTTATGAGTATGTAATGGAAAATTTATTTAAACATGGAGCACTGGATGTTTACCTCACTCCTGTACATATGAAGAAAAACAGGCCGGGAATACTCCTCTCCTGTTTATGCCGGGAAGGAGAGAAAGAAAAGCTTGTGGAGATAATTTTCCGGGAAACCAGCACTACGGGGGTGCGTATCTTCCACCCGGAAAGGGTGGAATTAGAAAGATACATAAAGACTGTCAATACAGAATATGGGAAAGTGGAGGTAAAAATAGGTAAGTACAGGGGAAAGGTAATGAGTATTTCTCCTGAATACGAAAGCTGCAAAAGGGTAGCTGCAAAAAGAAACCTGCCTTTAAAAGAGGTCTATAGAGCAGCGATAGCAGGAGAGGGCAAGATTCACCCCGCTATTCATCAGAAAAAACTCAGAACTGATAGCTGATAACTCTTCCCCACCTCAAATGTGAAGAACTGAGCTTGGTTTTTATACAGATTTGACATCAAATATATAGAAAGAGACAAAGATAAGAAAGCAACAAAAACAGGGAAGAAAAAGCAAAATCTTTGCTTTAATTTATTTTGTTACTTAACCCCCTGTGCAACTTTTAAGGTTGACTGTCCAGAAAATGCCCCGCCTGCCCTTCGGAAGCAGGCGGGGCAGGCCGCTTCCCAGTCTAACGTCTAAGGTCTATGGTCTAAAGTCTAATATGCTCCCCTCGCTACCCGCTACTAAATCCATCAAAAGTCACACATAGCGTTATTAGAAAACTATATCTTTGACATCAAATTAGTATTGATGGTATTCCTGAATAG
>JALUVB010000306.1 GCA_027021085.1 bacterium | reverse complement strand
GTCTATGGTCTAAAGTCTAATATGCTCCCCTCGCTACCCGCTACTAAATCCATCAAAAGTCACACATAGCGTTATTAGAAAACTATATCTTTGACATCAAATTAGTATTGATGGTATTCCTGAATAGATTTTACCTGGATTTCTCCCTTCTTTAATGTCTCAATGGCTTTAACTCCGGCCAATGCACCAGGGATAGTGGTGATAATGGGCACCTTGTGAAGGGTAGCTTCTCTGCGGATGTAATATTCGTCAAATTTAGGGCCCTTGCCTATGGGAGTGTTAATAATCAGATTAATCTCCCCGTTTTTTATAAGGTCAACAATATTAGGTCTTCCTTCTGTAACTTTATTGATCAGGTTTACTTCAATTCCCCATTTTTTCAGGAAAGCCCCTGTGCCCTGAGTGGCTACTAAATCAAACCCCAATTTCTTAAGTTTTTGTGCCACGGGGAGAATGTATTTCTTGTCCCGGTCACTTACACTTATGAAAACTTTTCCCTGCAGAGGCAGAGAGTTCCCTGCTGCCATCTGAGACTTGGCAAAGGCTTTGCCGAAGTCTTCGTCTATTCCCATTACTTCGCCGGTGGATTTCATCTCCGGCCCCAGTATGATGTCCACTCCCGGGAAACGTATAAAAGGAAAGACTGACTCTTTTACTGCCACGTGTTTTATCTCCATTTCTTTGCTCAGGCCTGATTCTTTTAAAGATTTGCCTATCATGACTTTAGAAGCAATTTTGGCCAGGGGTACACCCGTAGCTTTTCCCACAAAAGGAACTGTACGTGAAGCTCTGGGATTCACTTCCAGGATATAGATATTCCCTCCCTGGACAGCAAATTGAATATTTATTAAACCTACCACATTTAACTCCCTGGCAATCATGCGGGTTTGTTCTTTTATTTCCTCGATAATCATTCTGGAAAGACTGAAAGGAGGCAAAGCCATGGCAGAGTCGCCCGAGTGTACCCCTGCTTCTTCTATATGCTCCATAACCCCTCCGATGATAGTCATCCTGCCGTCAGAGATAGCGTCCACGTCCACTTCTATGGCTGATTCCAGAAACTTATCAATGAGTATGGGGTATTCAGGGGAGATTCTTACTGCTTCTTTCATATACCTTTCCAGTGTTTTTGCATCGTACACTATCTCCATGGCTCTCCCGCCCAGAACATAGGAAGGCCTGACCAGGACGGGATAAGTAATTCTCTCCGCAATCTCCCGTGCTTCCGAGAAGGAAAAAGCAGTTCCATGCGGTGTATGCTGAAGCCCCAGTTTGCTCAATATCTGTGCAAACAATTTTCTGTTTTCTGCCCGGTTTATGTCTTCGGGGTCGGTTCCCAATACTTTAATCCCTTCTCTTTTTAAGGCAAGTGCAATATTGAGAGGGGTCTGTCCTCCAAGTTGTACAATTATCCCGGCAGGTTTTTCCTTTTCTGCAATGGAGAGAACATTTTCCAGGGTAAGTGGTTCAAAGTAGAGACGGTCCGAGGTATCGTAGTCTGTGCTCACAGTTTCCGGGTTGCAGTTGACCATGATTACTTCGTAACCTTCTTCCCGAAGAGCAAAAGCAGCTTGGACGCAACAGTAGTCAAATTCTATCCCCTGTCCTATGCGGTTTGGGCCTCCCCCGAGAATCATAACCTTTTTCTTATTGTCAACTTCTACTTCGTCTTCAAATTCGTAAGCAGAGTAGAAATAGGGGGTGTAAGCTTCAAACTCTGCTGCACAGGTATCCACTAACTTGTAAGCAGGCTGCAGGCCGATCTTTTTGCGCAGTTTGCTTACTTCTTTTTCTGTTCTCCCGCTGAGAAAGGCTATCTGTTGGTCCGAAAACCCAAAAGATTTTGCCTGCTGCAAAAGTGCAGTATCTTTTGTGCCATTTTCCCTCAATTTGTTCTCTATATCTATTATTTCTCTAATATTCTCCAGGAACCATGGGTCTATACTGGTCAGCTGGTAAATTTCTCGTGTGTTCAAACCAGCCATATAAGCGTAGCGCAGGTAAAATATCCTTTCCG
>JALUVB010000305.1 GCA_027021085.1 bacterium | reverse complement strand
GTCTAAAGTCTAAACTCCCAGACTCAGCCCGGGGTTGATATCTTCTTCTTTTTGGGAAGATTTACCTTCCCTCATCAGGTAATAGGCAAGCCCTGCTATCATTGCTCCATTATCCACGGTATAAGAGGGTAAAGGGAGGTAAACAGGAATACTTGTCTCTGTCTGGAGGTGGGAGAGAACATTTCTTAATTTACGATTAGCCACTACACCGCCACCTACCACAATACTTTTCACGGGCAGGGAATTTATGGCATAGAGCAGCTTGGAGGCTAAAATATTTATTACTGCCTCCTGGAAAGAAGCAGCAATATCCTCCCGGGAATACTTATTTTCTTTGAATACCCGCCATGCATGTGTTTTTATCCCGCTGAAACTAAAATCGTAGGTACCGGGAAGAATAGCAGTGGGAAATTTTATCCGCCGGGGAGAGCCTTTCTCCGCCGCTTTTTCCAGGTAAGGGCCTCCCGGGTAGGGAAGCCCTAATATCCTGGCTACTTTGTCCAGGGCTTCTCCACAAGCATCGTCCCGCGTCTGACCAAGTAAAGAAAAGCGAAAAGGTTTTTCTGCATAGGCAAGCAGAGTATGTCCACCCGAGATTACCAGTCCCAGAAGCGGGAAATCTATTTCTTCTTCCCTGTCCAGGAAGGGGGAAAACAGGTGTGCTTCTATGTGGTTAACTCCTATAAAGGGAATATCCACAGCAAATGATAATGCCTTGGCAAATTCCCATCCCACCAATAGTGAGCCCGGCAAACCGGGGCCTTGTGTTGCCGCTACTGCCTTTATCCGCTCAAAAGAAATACCTGCCCTTTCCATTGCTTCCTTCACCACCCAGGCAATCCTTTCCACGTGGGCACGGGAAGCCACCTCCGGGACAATTCCGCCAAAGGGTGCATGTATGCTGTCCTGTGAACTCACTACGGAAGAAAGGACTTTTTTCCCTTCTTTTACAATGCCGCAGGAAGTATCATCGCAGGAAGTGTCTATCCCCAGTACAATTTCTTCCTTTGCAGCGGGCATAACAGGTGTATTCAAGGACTCTCATCCTTAAGGAGAAAGGAAAGATGAACCAGGCGAACCTTATCCTTGTTTCTTGCCAGTTCTTTTTTTAACGTTTCTATGGTTACGGCGCGGGAATGCCCGATGGCAATAGCATAACCTTTCCGGTGGGCAATAGAAAGGAGTTTTTGAAACTGATTATGAATATATGCAGGGTCTTTCTTGTTATCCAGAAAAATGTCTCGTTTGAGTACAGGAATGCCAAATTGTTGCGCTACTTTTTCTACCTGGCTCCCGGAAGTGGTAAGGGAATCTAAAAAGAATAAGTCCTTGCCTTTTACCAGGGAGAGCAATTCTTCCATGGGTTTCTGGCGAGAAGTGAAAACAGAGCCCTCGTGGTTGTTTATCCCCACTATCCCTTCCACCGTGGTGAGATTATTGTTTAATATTTCTCTCATTTCTTCTTTACTCATGGAACAGGTTATCACCCCGGGGTTCGGATAAGGATCCACGTTTCTTCCTTCCAGGGGTTGATGGAGGAGTATTTCAAACCCTTTTTCCCGCGCCTGCCGGGAAAGTTCTTTTGCATGGGGAGTGCGGGGTAGAAAGGAAAGGGTTACCTCGGACGGCAAAGTAAGCACAAGATTATCCCCCTCTCCTCCATATCCTATATCATCAATCACCACAACCAGATAGGGCTTTTTAGTAGTGGAAAGAGAAGATTTTTCTCTACTCTTGAATCTTATAATATGGGTTTTAAAACTGCCTTTACCCACACTCAGGATAAAAGTCCTTCCCTCTTGCTGGAGAGAAAGGGAAAAGTGGGCTTGCCTGAGCCTGCGGGACAATTTTTCCACAAATTCCTTGCTTCTTGGAATAACAATGGTTTCATAGATAACTACTTTCCCGTCTTTCTCTTCGGAAAATTTCTCTGCTATGTTTTCTTCCCCTATACCCATGTGAACAAACGTCTGGTTGAGAAATTCTTCTACCTGGGAAGAAAGAAACGTAGATTGAAAAAGCGAATATTTAATACCCCACCAGATAATTAGACTGAAGGAGACAAAAAGGAGGACTCCACCCAGTAGCCACTTTTCATCCCTGCTCAAGATAATCCTCCGCTTTCCAGGTAATCGCGGGGTCGAAAACCGCCAAGGTACACAATTCCAAAATTCTAAGTACTCGTGAATCCGCAGCCAAGCCTAATTTGCAACTTTATTCTTCGATATTACTTTTTTATCAGATTTGCTCATTTTCTGCTTTAGAAATTCCAGGGCCCTCTGGAGCTGAATATCGCCTTCTTCTTTACCTTCTATGAATGCTTCTATTACTTTCTTCTCTTCTTCCGGCTTCAGGCTTACCTTTATATCGGGTGTCAGTCCTTTTCCTTCTATACATATGTTAGCAGGTGTATAGTAATGGGCGGTAGTAAGCCGCAAGGTGTAGCCATCTCCCACGGGCAATATACTCTGCACAGACCCCTTACCGAAAGTCTTCTCGCCCAGTAAGATTCCTATTCCCCAGTCCTTAAGAGCCGCAGAGACTATTTCAGAAGCAGAAGCACTCCCCTTGTTCACCATAATCACTATCGGGTAAGGCGAAGTGAAATAGGGATCACTGGTAGAGAAGTAATCATTTCTATTTTTATTATTTCTTCCCTGGGTATAAACCACGAGCTTTCCCCGGGGCAGGAATAAATCGCTTACCTTAACCGCTTCATCCAGCAATCCTCCCGGGTTATTTCTTAAATCCAGGATCAGGGCAGAAACATGTTGCTCCTTGACCTTGGACAGAGCACGCTTTAACTCCCTGTCTATTCCATCCCGGAAGACACTCAAGCGGATATAAGCAATTTTACCGTCAAAAATCTTGGGGCCCTTTACGCTCTTTATCTTTATGATCTCCCGGGTAATAGTAAAAGATTTTACGCCGTTGTCTCCTTCTCTCCATACCTTGAAGTTAACCTTGGTGCCAGGTTTGCCCCTCAACTTGTGGGCAGCTTTTTGTGTGCTCCAGCCTTTGGTAGATTCCCCCTCAATCTCTATGATTTTATCTCTCGGCTTTATCCCTGCCCGGAAGGCGGGAGTATCCTCAATGGGAGAGATAACAGTGATTATTCCCTTTTCCGAGGTGATTACCATCCCCACTCCGCCGAACTTACCCTCCGTCTCTATCTTCATATCCTCGTATTCCTGGGGAGTCATAAATTCGCTGTAAGGGTCCAGGGAGGCAATCATTCCCTTTAGGGCACCCTCAATGAGAGTTTTTGTGGGCACTTCCTTGACGTAGCTCTGCTGAACAATAGCAATAACTTTGGCAAAAAGCTTAAGCTGCGGGTAAATAGTTCCTTCCTGGGAGGGAGAGTTGCCGGCAAGGAAAACGAGAAGTGCAAAAGAAAAAACTAATAAGGCTAATTTACGCTTCATCTACCACCTTAAATTATTAAGAAAACTCCCTCAGTGATTCTTTTTCTTGTGACGGTCCCGTTTCCTTCTTTTTCTCAACTTGTGAGTTTTCATTTTTCTTCTTAATCTTTTTCTTCCACAAGGCATATCAATTTTCTCCTTTCTGGTATGAAATTTACCATTAAAGCTTCTCCAAGTCAAGGTAATGTATAAGTCCATAACATATTGGAAAAATTCTTCCTGCTCTTTTCCCCATGTTCACCGGGAGAAGTTGCCAGTTCTTAGTTGTGAGTTGTTAGTTCCACCTGTTCCCCCGCCTGTATCCTGGAAGAGTTGTCAGTACTGACATACCCGCCTGCTCCCGATCCCGACTTTAGGTCGGGGAAGGCAGACAGGAAACCCATTCACTCTTCACTGTTCACTATTCACCCAGTCTATAGTCTATTATCTTTCTTAATTTCTTCCGGTAATTCTGCCTGCCGGTTCTAAGAATCCGCCAAAGGGTGCTATAATTTAACAAATGTTATGGAAAGTGTAATTAACGACTTCCTCTACTACCTTAAGATTGAAAGGGGGCTTTCTCCCCGTACCCTCTCCGGTTATTCTTCGGACCTTGCCCAGTTCAGATACTTTCTCCATGCACAGAAAAGGGACCCGGCCTCTATCAGGGAAGAGGACCTGCGGAAATTTATCATACACTTGAGGAAAAAGGGGTTGCAGGTGAGTTCCATTGCCCGGAAGTTATCCGCCGTGAGAAGTTTTATCCGGTTTCTTATGCAGGAAGGAGTCATCAAGGAAGACCCGGCAGCAAACCTTCTTTCCTTTCGCAGAGGCAAAAGGCTCCCGCATGTTTTAAGCCAGGCAGAAGTACTGACTCTTTTAGAGCTTCCCTCCCCGGAAACAAAGAAAGGCATAAAGTGGCGGGCAATTCTGGAAGTACTTTACGGCACAGGCATGAGAGTAAGTGAGCTGGTAGACCTTCCCCGCAGCGCAGTTGACCTGGAGGCAGGATTCCTGCGGGTAAAAGGAAAGGGAGGGAAGGAAAGAATTATTCCTATCGGTAAAGAAGCGGAAAAATGGATAAAAAAATACCTCTCCGAAATAAGACCCTCCCTGGATAAAAACAATTCTCCCTGCCTCTTCCTTACTCCGCAGGGTAAGCCCTACACCCGGCAGGGAATATGGGTAATGATAAAAAGAATGGCAAGGAAAGCAGGGATAAAAAAGGTATCCCCTCACACACTACGGCATTCCTTTGCCACCCACCTGCTCCAGGGAGGAGCGGACCTGAGAATAGTACAGGAGCTTCTGGGACACGCGGATATCTCTACTACCCAGATTTACACGCAGGTGGATAGGAGTTACTTAAAAGAAGTGCACAGGAAATACCACCCAAGAGGATGAAAGATAATAGATTACCCCTGGGAAAATTACCGTTTCCTTTTTTAGAAAAACTTCTTTCTATCATACCGCTCAAAGATAAAAGGATTATAAGCCGCCCCGGGATAGGAAGAGATGTAGCAGTGATAGAGATGGGAGAAAAATTCTTTGCTCTTAAGACCGACCCCATAACGCTCAGCGGAAAACTCCAGGGATGGTACCTGGTACATGTCAATGCCAACGATGTGGTAACTTCCGGGGCAGAACCCCGCTGGCTCCTGGTTACTGCACTACTGCCAAAAGGATACCT
>JALUVB010000304.1 GCA_027021085.1 bacterium | reverse complement strand
GAAGCACCTGTTTCTCTGCATTTTCCGGGTCTTCTACAGGTTTTAGCCCAGGGTCAAGAACTTCCTCGTCTTTTCTCTCTATTGTTACCGCTATCCCTTTGCCGGTTACAGGATGGAAGAAACTTCCGATTTCTACTACCTTGCCAGTCACACTGGAGAACACAGGGGAGGAGACAAAAGCTTCTGCTTTTCCTATAAGAGTGCCGGTAAACACCTCATCCCCCTTCTTAACCGTGGGAGTATTTGGTGCCCCGATATGCTGTTGTAAAGGAATTATAACTCTACCCGGCAAAGGAGGATTTTTTATAGAAACTGATGCGGTCAGCTTGGCCTCTGCCGGATGCACACCGCCGGGAAAAGAAAGCTTCTTCATTTGGTTCTTTATCTGATTGTCTTTTTAAAATACTTCTCCATACCAGGGGAAACAATAAACTTCAATTCACCTGCTTCTTCCTTCATAAGAAGAGCGCCTTCCTTTTTATTTAACCAGGAAAAACCGTCCCTCCCCTTTACTACCAGTGCAGTAGCTAGGGCATCTGCACGCAGGCAATCGGGAGAAAGAACAGTAGCTGATATTATACCAGAATCTGCCGGGTAACCGCTACGGGGATCAATGATGTGATGATACCTTTTCCCCTTGTAGGTCCAGAACCTCTCGTAGTCTCCGGAAGTAGCCACCGCTCCTTCCTTAATAGTTATCACACCCACTATTTTTGTCCTATCCCTGGGGTCCTGTACCCCGATTCTCCATCTTTTCCCGTAAACTCTCAAGTCTCCCCCCGCGTTTATGAGAGCAGCTCTTATCTTTCTCTTTTGCAAAAACCGGATACCTTCATCCACAATGAACCCCTTGGCAATACCTGCCAGGGTAATTTGTACACCTTCCTGCCATTTCACCACTTCCCCGGAAGGAAGGACCTGGAGATAATAGTATCCTACATGGGGAAGGATTTTTTCTATCGCAGCAGGTGACGGAGGCATCTTTCTTTGTTTTTTGAAAAATCCCCAGAGATTAACCAGCGGAAGCACGGTTATATCAAAACTTCCCCCGGTAAGACGGGATATGGCAAGAGCCTGTTTAATCACCTGAGCCGTTACCGGAGATACCTTGACTTTGCTCCCCACTTTAGCATTGTTGATGCGGTCAACCTCGCTTCGCTCGTTATAGGAACTCAGCACTATGGCAAGGGATTCCATGTAAACACGTGCATCCTTAATTATTGGGATAAGCGTTTTTTCTCTGCCCGGGCTGCTTACCTTTATCTCCACTCCTGTGTCCATAAGCACGAACCGCTCGGCAAGTGTCCCGGCAAAAGTTGAAAAAGAGAATAGTAAAAGGAGAAGAGAGAATAGTATCCTCATAGCAATTCCTCCACCATTTTTATATCCCTTCTGATAAGAGATTTAAGTTTAGTTATATCTTCTGTCTTTTCTCTATCCCTTAAAAATTCTTCTATGCTTACCTCCACCTTCTTTCGGTAGAGGTTTCCCCCAAAGCCCAACAGATGTGCCTCCAGGCACCAGTATTTTCTTAATTTTCTCAAATCTATGGCCGCGGGAAAACTCTCTCCTTTGACTTTCACTCTCCCCGCATAGACTCCGGGAGGAGGAAGAACATAATGCCTTAACTTTAAATTCAGAGTAGGAAAACCAAGGTGTCTACCTACCCCCTTTCCCGCACTGACTATCCCGGTAACAAAGAAGGGACGCCCCAGTAATTCCCTGGCCTCCCTTAACCTGCCTTCTTTCACCAGTTCCCGTATACGGGAACTACTTACCACTTCTCCTTTTTTAACCAAGGCAGGGATTATATCTACTCCCACGCCTGCTTTCTTGCATAACTTATTCAGAAGTTGTATGTCTCCCTGTTTATTTTTACCGAAACGAAAATTTTCTCCCACCACTATGTGCTTTACAGAATAGGGGAATAGAAGCCGAAGAAGAAAATCAGCCGGGGGCATCTCTTTTATTTCATGGAAATCAAGACAAAATACTGTATCCACTCCCATTTTACGGAGAATTTTAAGCTTATCCAAAGGCGACATTAAAAGTGGCACCAGTTCCTTGTTCCCCATATGCCAGGAGGGAGGATAGGGAAAAGTAAGTATGGCTCTCCGATACCCTTTTTTTTCTCCTACTTCTTTCAACTTTTTAATTATTGTTTGGTGTCCCAGGTGAACACCATCAAATACCCCGATACTTACGGCCCAATATCGGGAGGGAGGCTCAGAAGGAGGAAATATTTTCAACTTCATGTTTTCCTAAAAACTCTCCTGGGCTGAAAAGCAATGTTGTTTTCTGCCCGGGAAGGTATTTCCTTACCCATAAATTTACTTTCGGCCAGGCAGAGCAGCTTACCTTTCTCATTGACCACCCTGACTATTTCGCCCTTTTTTACCTCTGGCGGGTAGGAAAGGAGTTTAGACTTATAGATGGGAGTACCCTGGAGAAGATTCTTTACAAATTCCGCCGCTACCTTTACTTCTTTAATATCCTGGAGAAACATTTCCATTGGTTTCAGAAAAGGGGAAATAGAAGGAGAGGAAATAATTTCCTCCAAGGAAACAGCTTCTTTTATGTGGAAAGGACCGCTTTTCAACCTTTTCAATTCCTTCAAGGTAGCAAAACAGGAAAGAGTTTCTCCCAGGTCATTAACCAGGGAACGAATATAAGTCCCCGCGGAGCAGTGAACATAGAACTTTATAATGGGAGAGTTGAATTCAAGTATCCTGAAGGCAAAAATACTTACCGCTCTCGGCTTTCTTTCTATTTCCACCCCTTCCCGGGCCCATTTATAAAGCCTTTTCCCTCCCTTCTTAATAGCAGAATACATGGGAGGAACCTGTTTTATATCACCCCTGAATTTTTTCACTGCTTCTTCTATATCTTCTCTGCTTACCGTTATTCTTTCCACTTTATTAATTACTTTACCCTCTATATCGTAGGTATCGGTGGCAAATCCCAGCACCATCTCTCCCGCATATTCCTTATCCCTGTGCAGCAGTAAAGGAGTAAGCTTGGTAGCCTCCCCTATTGCCAGGGGTAATACTCCGGTAGCTAAAGGATCCAGCGTTCCCAGGTGCCCTGTTTTCACCCTGAACTTTTTCCTTACCTTCTCCACCACATCATGGGAAGTTAACCCCTTGGGCTTGTTTACAATCAGGAATCCATCCATATATCCTTTGTAACCTCCTTCATCTTTCGAATAACCTCATCAATTCCCTGAGAAGCAAGATTAAGGAAAGTATTTATTTCTTCCCGAGAAAAGGGATATCCCTCAGCAGCAGCCTGTATTTCCACGAATTTACCACTCTCGGTCATTACTACATTCATGTCCACCTCTGCCTGATAGTCCTCATTATAATTCAGGTCAAGCAGGTAATCTCCCTTTACCTTGCCCACGCTTACCCCTCCCAGATATTCCCGGATGGGCGAGCGGGTAATAATTCTGTCTCTTTTTAACTTGCTTACTGCCTCAATGAGTGCTATAAACCCGCCTGTTACCGATGCCATCCTTGTGCCGCCGTCTGCCTGGATTACCTCGCAGTCAATATGGATGGTTCTCTCCCCCAACAAGGCAAGATTAGTTACTCCCCGCAAACTCCTCCCAATCATTCTCTGTATTTCTTTTGTCCTTCCTCCCGTACGTACTTGCTCCCGCCCAATCCTTGGGTCTGTTGCTCCCGGGATCATGCTGTATTCAGCGGTTATCCAACCAGTCCTGGTATCATGCAGGAAGGCAGGAACTCTTTCTTCTACCTGGGCCGAACAAATCACCCAGGTATTACCCCACTTTACAAAACAGGACCCCTTGGGATGAATTAAATAACCTACCTGGAATTCTATAGGCCGTAACTCATTCCTGCTGCGCTCTTCTCTTATTGACATATCCCATATTTTATCACACTTCTTACAGGTAAAGATTAGCATGGCAGCAGGGTAAAAGCAGAATGGTCAGAGAGAGACAACTTCTACGGAGTAACTTATCCGGGCAAATGCTTAAAAACCATTATTTCCCTCACACCATGTGCGACTTTTAAAGTTAACTGTTCAAGATGCCCTGCCGTTCTCCCGACGGATATCGGGGGAAAGCAGGTAGGTATGACAGGTAGAGCCGGTTTATTATCATTCCTGCGAAATCTATCCCTTTACCGAGAAACCAGGATTACCAGGGAACCAGGATACCGAGTTACCATTCTCCATTCACTGTTTACTATTTACTGTTTACTATCTTCCCTCGCTACTAACTACCCGCTACTTTCTCAACATTCACCATTCACTGCTTACTGTTTACTGTTCACTATCTCCCAGTCTATAGTCTAAAGTCTATGGTCTAAGGTCTAAAATGTTCCCCTCGCTACTAACTACTCGCTACTTTCTTAAATAAAGTACTGGTATCCTGGCCGGGTATTTTTAGTTTCCCCGCTGACCCAATTCATGCCGCTTTCTTGATACCTGATACCATATACAGGTAGAATACTGTAGGAGCAAAGATTTGATAAACCAGAAACGGGAAAGACAGAAGAGGAAAAGGGAAGTTTTCCCACCAGGAGTTATCGTGCCATGAAAACTCTTTACCGCAACCTGCTCAAGGGATTTCTTCCCTCCTTTTTCCTGGGCTGGGGAATTTTCTTTTTTCTCTTTGTCATAGGAAATATTTTCCCTTTTCTTCGAATCTTAGGAAAAGAAGGGGTAAAAGTTGCCCTTCTTTACGGGATAGTAGTACTAATTTTTCTCATCTCTTTCCCCTATGCCCTTTCCTGCGGTTTCCTGGTGGGGATAATGGGCATAATGGGGAAAGCCAAGCGAGAAGGAGCGTTTCTCTCCCTGGAAACAAGCGGGATAAGAAAAGGAAACGTCTTGCTTCCCTTTCTCCCCCTTGCCTTTTTCCTTTCTATACTCCTGCTTTTCTTCTCTCTCTATATCGTCCCCATGGCCAATTACAGGCTGAAGACTTTAACCTACAGCAAGGGAAAACTCCTCCTGGAAGAGGGTGTATTCCTGGACAATTTTAAGGGACATGTAGTTTTCATCAGGAAAATCCGGGGGAAGAAAATTTGGGGAGTAACCCTTTACAAAATAAGAGAAAAAGATGGAAAAACCCTTCGGGTAATTAG
>JALUVB010000303.1 GCA_027021085.1 bacterium | reverse complement strand
TTGCCCCATGTAGTACCCGGGGTTAATAAGGGGAATTGCACGGGAGCAGAATCGGGCATGGTTTCTTTCAGAAGCTGGAGAGTCTGTCTTGTAGTTTCTTTATTCTCACCCGGAGAGGGATAAATAAGGCTTCCGGCTACCAGTATGCCTGCTTTTTTAGCCTGAATGAGTGCATTTTTGATACTTTCCACTTTTATGTTTTTGTTCATTACTTTATCCAGAATTTCCTGGTTTCCTGACTCTATTCCAAAAAACATGGCATAACATCCAGAATCCTTAAGAATTTTGAAATCTGCCAGGTTTCCTCCGCGCGTATGTCCAAAAGTGGTATATTCTATATCCAGATGCTCTTTTATTATATTTTCTGCTATCTTTCTTAGGATTTTCAGGGGAGTGGCAGAGCCGGCATAGCGGAAAATCCTGGCATTAAACTTATCCTTCAGTCTTTTTAATTCTCCTACGACTCTTTCAGGCGATTTCAGCCGTAATTTTCCGCTTTTAACCGGATGTATGCAGAAAAAGCACCTATTGCTGCAGCCTCTACTCTCATCTATTACAAACATTTTTATCTTTTTGTCATCTCCTTGCATGGAAAGATATACATCCGGGTCATACACAGGATAGGGGAGATTATCTAAATTTTTCACCCATTCCTGGGGGGTAAGTGTAAAGCTACCATTGTTCCGGAAAATAATATTGGGAATATTTTGTAAAGAGCCTTTCCCTGAAGAAAAGTAATGCGCAAGTAAAGGGAGGGTATGTTCACCTTCTCCGTAAACCAGAATATCAAAATAGGGTGAAGTTTTCAAAATATATTCCCGGAAAATATCAACATGCGGCCCCCCTCCGATAATAGGCAATTGAGGAAAATATTTCTTAACTACCTTAGACAGGGTAACTGTTCCCGTGTACCCGTCGCCATTCCACAATTTAAACCCGATAAATAGAGGGTTTTCCTTCTCAATCATCTGGCAAAGTTCTTTACCGATATTTATTGCTTCCTTGTCCCAATGACTTCTTAATCTCTGTTCCCACTGCAATAATTTCCACCCATCTATCATGCTTACCCTGTTTCTTTCAAAAACTTTTTTAATGAAGGGAACGAACTTTTTAGAAAGCTCAGGAGGAAATAATCTTTTTACTAATTGAGGTGTATTATAATCAAGTATTTTTACCTTATATCCTTCTGCGAGCAAAGACCCCGCAAGATTGGCCAGGCCGTTGTCCGGAAGAAAGTTAGTAGGAGAGAAAGGATAACCAGAGTAAGAAATGAGTATAACTTTTTTACTATTCATTGTCTAAATTCTTTACAGATTATATCATAACCTTTTAAGAGTGGGGGAAGATAATAGGGAAGACTATAGACTATAGACCATAGACTATAGACTGGGAGAACAGTGAATGGTAACTCAGTATGCTGGTCCCTTCTTTGCCTGTCCCCCAATTCCAAGCAATAGCGAGAGAAACAATTCTCTCCTTCCCTCTGTTAGGCTCCTTTTGCTTCTTTATGTTTTTCCCCTTCTCAAGGAAAATATTCAGGTATGGAAGAGGGAAAAAAAGCAAAAATCTTGACTTTACATGTGATGGAATGGATTCTGCAGAGATAAAAGAACCTGCCGGGACGCCTTTACCTCTCTCCCTGGAAGATAGGGGCATCCCAGCAGAAAAGCTCTTTATTTAACGCACAAATATATAGGCATAGGCTTTACGTGGACCAACCTTGGCTCTTATCTTGTCCACCCCACGCCGTATAGCAGTATAGTTACCATCATCGTCAAGTCTTCCCGATGGCCACAAGTAGGGGAAAAGTGTCCACTCTACTTCTCCTTCCACCTCATTATCCTCATGGTGACCCTTTTTATTATCGTCATCATCCATGCCCATTTTCCTGCTTTGTCCGTCCTTGTCGTATCCTATTACCTCAAATTTCACTGTCTGGCCTACTTTTAAGCGGATATAGCGAGGAACTATTTTTATCCGATGGGGAACATAGTAAGGAATTCTTCTTCTCACTGTTCCTGTATGACCTGCCTCTATGGGGAATTTTATCTTTCTTATCTCTGTCGAATCTTTTAAGGCCTTGATTGTCTCCGGGAAAGTAGTGGCTACTACTGTACCTTCTGTTACATCAATGGTAGTAACATAATCATCATCTTCTATGCTTACCGTTACAGTAAAACGTGTTCCCTGCACCCCTGCAATTGTGGAGGGGGTAGCCACCTCGAAACGTGAGCCTGTTCTTACCTGGACATCAACTGCTCCTTCATCGTTTATTTTCAGTATCCCGTAGGGCTTTCCACTGGGGAGAGAAAATGCAGCTATTATCGCGGCGTCGTCTATGTTTTGTGTAACGTTGACTGTGGCAAATGTATTACCATCTTTAAGCTGATAATCAATTTCGTCCCCTCTCCGCAAGCTCATACTTTGACCAAATTTTGTCGGTGAGCCGTTTAAAGTTACTTTGAGATTCTCCAGTTCTTTTGGCTCATCTCCGTACAAGAGTGCCAGGGACTTTTCACCCCTGGAATGGTATGGACATCCTAATACAAAAGCCAGGTTATCCGGACGGGTAGAACGCTGTAAGTAAAAAGATAAATAGGTGTTATGATTTTTTACCGGATCCTCAACGCAATGGAACTGTGAAGGTGAAATATTATATTCAGATAATGCCCTTACCAGGTCGCTGCCAGTAGAGGGGAATCTCCCGTAATCGTTAAGATACATGTTGAGAGCAAGGTTTATAGCCCTCAGGTTCGTATCGCAAGCTATTTTTCGGGTCTTATCCAGAAGAGCTTTGTACGATAGTAACCCTATCCCCGTGAGAAGTATAATAATACCAATTACTACCGTTAGCTCAATAAGAGTAAACCCTTTCCTCTTACTTCTCTTTCTCATTTTTTACTCCTCCTTCTAAGATTTGCAAAATATTTTCCAAATCGCTTTTCTCTATCTTTTCTTTCCCGGAGAATTCTTCTATTTTCCCCCTTGCTTCTTCTACAGCTTTCTTAAGGCCGGTAAAACTTTGGAGAAGAGAATTAAACTCTTCTGCTAAATCATGAAATTCGTCGCTCTTTCTCAACTTAATTTCTTCCACGGTTTTTCCTTCTTTCATCTCCCGCAATACTGATTTGAGCCGATATATAGGCCCTACTATTCTGTGGGTTATAAATAATCCCACAATGGTCCCCACTAACGCGCTCAAAAGCACAGACCCTATGAGAGATATAATTACCACATCGGTAAGTTTATTGAATATTTCAGTAAGGTTGGTCTGGGCGCCGGTTGTTGTGCTCCATTCCAGCGCAGAAGACCAGCTTAAATAGAAAATAAGCCAGCTTATGCTTGCAGTAAATATAGAAAGTAGAATTACCCACCACACTATTAATCTCCACTGCACAGGGGGATAAACCAGTAATTTTTTTCTTTTTCTCATCTTGGCCTCCTTTTAAGCAAAATATATGCCCAATTTCATTAGATTTCGGGACAAAAAACAATTTCCCTTCGTTTTGTTGAATTTTGAGCTTGATGATTGATATTTTCCCATTATTTTCAAGGCAGATTCGCTGGGGCTTAATCACCCTCCTTGTCCTATTTTAACCCCCACTGTGTACTTTTGCAACCTTGCATTAGATATGGGATAATCTTTCCCATGAAAATAAGCTGTATCTCTCTGGGATGCCCTAAAAACAGGGTGGATTCAGAAAAAATGCTGGGAAAACTTTTGGAAAAAGGGTGGGAGATAACCTCACCGGAGAATGCTGACTTTATCATAGTTAATACCTGCGCATTCCTGAAAGAAGCACGCAAAGAATCGGAACAAGCTATAGCTCAATTTATAGAGGATGGTAAAAGAATAATCGTAGCCGGATGTCTGCCTGTTTACTATGGGAAGGCATTGCGAGAGAAATTCTCAGGATTGTACGGGAGCTTAGGCCCGGGCGACCTGGATAAGGTTGCCTCCTTACTAAATAAGCCTGGCTTTTACTGGAACACCCAGAGAGCGGAAGCAGTTCTGCCGCGTTTTGTTTCTACCTCTCCTTTCTGGGAATACCTAAAAATAGGGGAGGGATGTGATAATTTCTGTTCTTATTGTATTATTCCCCGACTGCGAGGAAAATTTATGAGTTACAGGAAAGAGACACTCCTGGCTGAAGCAACAGTTTTAACCGCCTGCGGGATTAAAGAGTTGATACTGGTATCCCAGGATACAGCAGTATACGGTAAGGATATTTACGGAAAACCTGTGTTACCAGAACTCCTGCAAGAGTTATCCCGTATAGAGGGATTAGAGTGGATAAGGATTATGTATGTTCACCCTGCCCACCTGGATGAGAGAATAGTGGAAAGTATGGCAAGAATACCAAAAGTAACAAAGTACATTGACCTTCCCATTCAGCACTGCAATAAAAAAATCCTTGAAAAGATGAACAGAAGGATAAATAAGGAAGAACTTATTTATAAATTGCAATATCTAAGAAAGGAAATCCCCCAGATTGCCATAAGAACCTCGATTATAGTAGGCTTTCCGGGGGAAGGGGAAAAAGAGTTTAAAGAACTGCTGGAATTTTTGCAAGAGGCGCAATTTGAGCGCCTGGGCGTGTTCTGTTTTTCCCGGGAAGAAGGGACTCCTGCAGCGGAAATGGAACCCCAGGTAAGCGAAGAAGAAAAAAGAATCCGACAGGAAGAGGTTTATAGGTTGCAAAAAGAAATTAGCTATAAGAAAAACCTGGGAAAATTAAACCAGCAAGTCAAGGTATTGGTAGAAGAAAAGAGCGAAAAGGGCTTTATAGGAAGAAGCGAATTTGATGCTCCTGAAATAGACCAAAAAGTGCTAATCAGAGGAAATGCTACAATAGGAGAGATTATCCCTGTATTTATAGATAAAGTTACGCCCTACAACCTGGAAGGAAGTGTCCTGTGAAAAAATGGGAATTCGTAGGAACGTTATTTTATACCGGCTATTTTCCCGTATATCCCTCTATTCTCGGCGGCTTATGGGGAGTTCTTTTTATTCTATTTACCGGGGCAAGAATCTACTGGGAAATAGCTGTAATCTTTCTGCTTTTTTGCCTGGGGATAATATCCGCGCGGGAACGTATCTACTACACCGAACACCCTGACCCACCGGAAATTATAATAGACGAAGCCCTGGG
>JALUVB010000302.1 GCA_027021085.1 bacterium | reverse complement strand
AAAGACAGATAGATAAGAAGCACCAGGAAAAACAGGTGAAGAGTATAAACCTCCGCAATTACCGACTGGGACCAGAATTCCCGGGAAAAAGCAAATATCAAGGAAGAAATCAGTGCGGTAGTGGGAGTAAAAAATTTAAGCAGCAGTAAAAAAAACAAGCTCACCGCAAGGGAAGCAAAGAACGCACTCATTAAATTCACTCTCCAGGCAATTGAGCCAAAAGGAATGTAGGTGAAGAGTTTCCCCAGCATAGTATATAGAGGATAACCAGGCGGATGGGGAATGCCCAGTATATAAGCGGAAGTGACCAAATCTCCGCTATCTTCGTTTGTGACCGTGGGAGCAAGCGTAAAGAGGTAAACAAGGAAGGGAATAAGGAAAGCTGCTGCCAAAAAGTATTTATTCATTTTTCCCCTAATTTTAAAACTCTTTTAAAAAATCCCCAGGTTAGCCATTTCAAATAAGGAATTAGCGTCTGCCAGGAAGAAAATTTTGATTTACCTTTACTGCGAGCTTTCCAGAGAGTAGGGACCTCGGTAATTCTGCCACCCTGGAAGTAGAGTTTGAGGGGAATTTCTAGGAATATTTCAAACCCTTTGCTTTCTATGTTGAGATTGTCTATCAATTCCTTCCTATACATTTTAAAGGCATTGGTGGCATCATGAGTGGGAAGACCGGTAAGGATTCTTGCCATCTTCCCTGCCCCTCGGGAAAGAAATCTTTTCAATAAGGGCCCACCTTCTCTTTCTCCTCCTTTTATATACCTGGAACCACAAACCACATCATAACCTTCTTTTATTTTTCTATACATTGCTCGTATTGTTCCGGGATCGTCGCATAAATCTGCCATTACCGGAATTACTACTTCTCCCCCAGCTTCGGCAAAACCTCTTTTTAAGGTTCCTCCTAAGCCAGGTTGGAAATTGTTGGTGGTAAGTTTTACCTGAGGGGATTTAATGCACACCTTTTCTACCACCTCTACTGTCTTATCCGAGGAGTGGTCATCAACTACAATAATTTCATAAGATAAACCTTCTAAATTTTTCACCAGGTTTAACAGGGTAGAAACGATTGTTTCTTCTTCATTACGTGCAGGAATTATAATAGAAATCATGTGTCCCTCTTTATTCTCCGGTACACTAGGGAGATGATTATACCCTGTAAGGACAAAATTAATCCCATTATATAGTAGCGATAACTATATCTGAGGTCATAGAGAAATGACAGGTGATACTTAACCTTTAGGTCTAAGTTGGCATCTCTAACAAAGGGGAGAAGCAAAGGGACTGACCAGAGAGCAATAAAGAATTCTCCTACTAGTAAAGATATCCAGAGATTCTTTTTTAAATCCGAGTTTAAGACAATGGTTAAACAAAAAGAAAGAAAAATAAGCATGGCAGGTAGCATACCTGTGTGAAGGCTTCCTTGCAGATAGTCATAAGGTTGAGTGAGGATACTTCCTCCTATCCCAGCTAAAATCAAGCTATAGAGAAATTTTTTATGAGGGACATTTATGCCTTTCAATTTACCTTTGATCATCAGGAGGATAACTGCCAGGATTAAACTCATTCCTACGAATCCAGGAATACAGTCGATGTAAAATGAAATGTAACCGTTGTAAACCCCCACCAAAGGAGAAAATCCACGTAACCATCTGCGTAGAGAATAGATAAATAGAAGAGGCAGGTTCGTAGAGAAAAAAGTCCAGGCCCTCACCCCCAGCCATTTAGGGAGAGTTTTATAAGCCATGGTCACGGCAGGATTCTCTATAAATGTGCTCTTCCAGCCAAATTTCGCTATAGCCCAGGAATACCAGGGGGAAAGTACAAGTAATACCGTGAGAATAAAGAGCGATTTTGCCATGAAGTTATTTTTATTTTTTTTGACAAAAAGAAAAATTAGAAAAGGGAAAAAGTAAAAAAAAGAAAACTGGTGAGCAAATAAAGAAAGGCCCCAGGCTAAACCTGAAAGTATAAGCAAATTTCTCTGCTCTGTTTTGAGAAATTTTAGCCCCAGGAGCAGGCCGGTAAATATAAAATAAGTGGTAAAAAGTTTATTCCAGGTATAGGTAAGATGACGGTAAATAGCCGGATGGAAAAATAATAACAGCAACACTGGCAAAACGAGTCTTTGCTTTTTAAATGAGTAGTGGAGCAAATAGAAAAAAGGAAAAACAAAAAGCGAGTTAGCTACGGCAGAGAAAATTTGGAAGGTAAAAAAATTATCTCCCAAAAGCTTTAAAAAATAGGCACCATTGAGATTGAAAAGTGGAGGGCGAGCCGTAAGAGTATAATTCCCTACCACATTACTCAGGGAAGCTATCCTTTTCGCATAAAATTGGGCTATTTGAAAATGCATCAACCAGTCTCCATACCAGCCTCCCAATCCATAGAATCTGATAAGAAACTGCTGTAGAAAACTATACAGGGGCAGCAAAGAACACAGCAATAAAGGGAGTTTTTGCTCAGGCAGGGAAACACATTTTTTAACGGAGATAAATAGAAGCACGAAGGGAGTAAAGGGTAGAAAAAGAATCGTATAATTTCCCCAGAGATAGTATAAAAAAGAAGAGAGATAAAAGAGGAGAGAGGAAACTGCAAAACTAACAAAGATCCGCTCTTCTTTTCCAACGTTGAAAAAGGAGAGGATAATATAACCTGGCAGAAAGTATAAAATATATATCAGGACAAATTGCAAGAAAAACATCTAATTATAACAATAGGCAGAGTTATTATAGTACACCATATTATATACAAATCTGTTTCATTTCTACAGGAAGTCTATGGTTAAAAGTCATATTTATAAATCAAAATAGCAGGATAGGGATAGAGCCAATCGTGGGGTGGGAATCCTTTCCTGAACCTCAGCCTGCCTATCTGCTGATAATTCTCGAATTTCTTTACCAGGATATAGTTATCCCGGATAAAATCAAGCAGTTTTTTCTTTCTGGGAAAAAGAGAGGGGAAACGCAAGGCATCCCGGTACTCGTATTCGGAAACAACTATAAATGCTATTTTTTCTCTGGTTATTTCTTTCAGGGAAGCATTCTTTAACACTACTATTTTATACTGGTTGTATTTCCCCGGCTTTCCTTTATTATAGAGTGTCGCCCCTTTCACCCAGTACTCCATGTTTACAAGGGGAGGCGTATAGAAATAAGGCTGCTCAAGTACACCGATTTTCCTGCCAGGGGGGATATTCTTCTCTATCCAGTGGGAAGCTTGCGTGCGCGGGTCCTCTCGCAGGTAAAGGGTATCGTAAGAGAGAATGTATAGAAAAGTATAAAGTGTGACTATAATTGCAAGGAATAAACCACCCAAATGAATAAGTTTTCTCCTGCTCTCCCATAGATATATAAAAAACCGGGACACGAGTACGGCAAAAAAGGGTAAGAGAGGCAACATGTGCCGGGCAAATTTTGACTTAAAGAAAGAAGCAATAAAAAGGTAATAAGAAACAACCCAGAAAAGAAGCATAATACCTTCTTTCTCTCTTTTCACTCCTACCCATACCATACTGAATAATGCCATTACCAACAAAGGGGTTCCCATGCCATAACGGAGAGAATACCAGATATGATAAACAAAGGGATTGCCAATATCGCCGTGTTGAATCAGAATAAATTTGTCCATTTGCCGGAAAATACCTGCCTTAAATTCCGCAAAGGAAAGAATTGCATAGGGACAGCCCACAAAAAATCCTACGGCAAAAAACAACAGAATAAGCAAAAGATTTTTATCCTTCAATCCTTTTTTTCTTTCACTGCTTCTAAAGCCTGCGAAATGAAACAGGAAAGGGAAGAAAATAGCCCATATCCCATTGTATTTTGTGGCAGTAGCTAATCCGGATAGTAAACCAGCAATGATGTATATTTTTTTATTTCTGTTTTCTAAAAGGTTGGAAGAGATAAGAGCGGTCCAGACAACAAAAAACACCCCCAGGGCATTAGGTTTCAGGTAATGGGCATTGGCCACTGCCAGAGGCATCATGCTCATAAACAAGGCACTCAACAGGGCTACCTTGCGAGAGTATAAGCGTTTGGCTAAAAGATAGACTAGATACACTGTTCCTGTCTGAGCCAGAACTGATATCATTCTCCCGTAGATATACAGTTTATCCATTTCCTTAAGGTGGGAGATATAAAATTCTTTGGAAGGAGAAAGAATTACCAGATGGAGCAAGGCAAGAAATTTCAAGAATATTCCTACTATGTAGAAATGAAACGTGCCCCAGGGGAAAAAGTGTGGATTAAAATCGAATTTCGCAGGATTCATTCTCTGCAGGCTTACCAAAACGCCTACTTCGTCAGGATGATAGGTGCGTAGATTTAGATTAACCGAGGGTAATCCCCAGCGAATTCCATAGATATTCAGTGAAATTGAAAGAATAATTATAGAGAGTATCAATAACCCGGGTTTTTTAATCTTCATCCTCTACTCTTCACTATCAACCCTGTTCCCAAGATTATAATGCCCAGGAGAGTAACTACGCTTATTATCCCTCCTATCTTAAAGGAACGGGAAGTAAACTGGAAAATCACCTCATGTTTTCCCGACGGTAAAAACACTCCTCTCAAAAGGTAATTTACTCTGTAGATTCTCCCTCTCTTGCCATCTACATACACCTCCCAGCCAGGATAGAAGAGGTCGCTTAATACCAAATATCCGGGGACAGTGAGTTCTGCTTTGATAGTGACACGAGTATTAGTATAGGAAACAATTTTTGCCGGGGTAAAAGATTGTCCCGTCTCTTCCAGAGAAGGGGCATCTTTGTCCTCAACTACTAATTCCTCTCGGGGGTTAAACTGATCACTCAGAAGATAGGGGATAATTTTGTCCTGTTCTATAATCTTCTTAGTTCTATACACGATAAAAGCGCGGGGAAGCCATCTCGTGTTTTCATAGATATGAAGTGAATAATGAATAGGCTGTGCCTGGAAAGAAAGCATATCTACATTTTTCTTAAACTTCAAAAGCAAGTTTTCATCTTTTAATTCTCTATTAGCAATTATATATTTAGTATTGAGAAGTGAAAGTATTTTTAATGCTTTTGCTCCCAGATAGTTCCGTTCATTATATCTACCCAATATTTTCTCTTCTACCTTTTCCCAGGCATTCCTCAGATCCTCATAACGCTGGATACTTAAACTAAAGTAGGCTGTGCTACCCAAAGAAG
>JALUVB010000301.1 GCA_027021085.1 bacterium | reverse complement strand
ACCCTAAATATATCTATTGGGGAAGTCCCGAAACTTCCTCCTGTGAAACCAAGCTGTCAATTCCCTATTCACTGCCTCCCAGTCTACAGTCTAAGGTCTAAAATCCTGGATGCCTGCTTCCGCAGGCCTGCCCGCCCCGACCTTACGTCGGGAAGCAGGCGGGCATGACAGGTGGGCAGGATACCAACTCCCTACTTACTGTCCCCTGTTCTGCATCTTTTATCCTGCATCCTCCTCTCCCAGTCTACAGTCTATAGTCTATAGTCTATAGTCTAAAATGTCCCCTCGCTACCCGCTGCTCATTACTCACTACTATTCACTTCACTCTCCCTCCTCGCTTTTCCATTTCCTCCACCAGAGAAAACCCAGGGTAAGCAGGAGAGGAGTAAAAAATTGCAATACAGTTAAATTGCCGATAAGGATGATAGTATCTCCCCGCAGAATATCAAGCAAGGCACGGAAGGTTATGTAGATGAGAAAGTATAGAGGGAATAACCTGAATTTCTGATAGCCATGGTTCCGCAGTTTCCAGAGAAAGAGGAAGAGCACAAAGTTAAATACAGAGGCATAGAGCTGGGTTGGGTGTATGGGGATTAGTCCGTAATGGTATCCTGCCGGAGAGGAGAGGGGAAAAGTCATGCCCCAGGGCATGCTGGTGGGTTTTCCATAACAGCAGCCGTTGAAGAAACATCCTATCCTGCCTATGGCCTGTCCCAGCGGTATGTAAGGCGTCAGGAAGTAAGAAATACGGGGAATGGAATAGCCGCATTTACGTATGTAAATAGAAGCGAAGAGGAGGGCAGTGAAAAATCCTCCTAAGAAGGCAAATCCCCCTCGCCAGAATTCCGGACTGGCGGGATTGGAGAGAAAGGCAGGCAGATGTAGAATAATGAACAGCAATTTCCCTCCGGCCAATCCGGCTATGATAAGTATCATCCAGAGATTGCCCAGGAATTCTCCCTCTACCTGAAAATTCTCTTTTTCTTTCCAGGCAAGAAGAAATGACAAAAAGAATCCCAGGGCAACAAATATACCATAAGTATAAATGGTGAAGTGACCGATTTTAAACAGTATTTGATACATCTTTACGCATGGAAATTATTAAATAGTGGAGGGTGCCCCAGATTATAAAGGTATCAGCTATATTAAATGACCAGGGGAATCCTTTCAGGCTCAGGTAATCCACTACTCCGGCTCTGAATATCCGGTCAAGGACATTGGATAAAGCCCCGGCCAGAAGTATATAGAGAGGAACACGGTAGGCAGGAAGGCGAAGCGTGGCAAATACTACAAGGTAAAGGGCAAGTATGGAAAGAAAAGAGGAGAGCAGCAGGTTTCTGCTCATTACTCCAAAGGCAATCCCCGGGTTAAAAATGGGCGTGTGTATGTAAAGCAACCCGGGAATGAGAGTTATTCCGCCCTTCAGTTTTACTACGTAGAATTTTACTGCCTGGTCTACAAGCAGGGGAAGAATGAAGAAAAGTATTTTAAGCAGATTGTTCCTCCTTCACTTTACATTCTTTGCAGAGGTTGGCATAGGGGATAGCCTTCAGCCTGGATAGAGGTATTTCATTACCGCATGCCTGGCATATTCCGTAATTTCCTTCTTCAATTTTCTTTAAGGCTTCGTCTATTTTTTCTACAATATTCCTTTCTGTCTCCATTGCTTCTATCTCTGTGTCCCTCTCTGAAGCATCACTTCCCAGGTCGGCAAAATGGATGGAATAGGAGGACAATTCACCAGAGGCTTCTTTTAAGCTTTTGTTCATGATATCTTTCTCTAATTCGTTGAGCTCTGCTCCTACTTTTTTCCGTATATCCAGAAGTTTTTTCTGCAATATTTTTATATCCTTCTCTTTAAGCATTGGTTACCTCCCTTAAAAAACTGCTACAACGGGAACATATATTAGGATGTTCTAAGTCTTCTCCTACTGTTTCTGACCACATCCAGCAGCGTTCACATTTTTCTCCGGATGCTTTCTCTACTTTCACTTCCCATTTGTTACCCTTTTTAACTTCTACCTGGGAAACGATAAAAAGCATGGGCAAATCCTGGATAAACTCTCGCATGAATTTCTCTTCTTCCTGGCTAAGGGTAATACTGACCCTGGCTTCCAGTGAGCCACCTATTACCTTGCTTTTCCTTGCTTCTTCCAGGGCCTGGTAAACCTTTTCCCGCATAGCCCAGAATTTCTGCCATTTTTTTTCTGCTTCCTCGTCCACCCCGTCAGGAGAGGGAAAGCGGGAAAGGAAGATGCTTTCCTCTTTCTCCTGAAGATGTTTCCAGACTTCTTCTGCGGTGAAAGAGAGGAAGGGAGCCATAAGTTTTGTATAATCTCTTAAAATTATATACAGAACGCTCTGGGCAGACCGGCGCGCCGTCGAATTGGCCGGGAAGACATAAAGCCTGTCTTTTAGTATATCCAGGTATAAGGAGCTTAAATCGTTAACGGCAAACTGGTACAGCTCCTGGAAAGCCCGGATGAATTCGTAATCCTGGTAAAATTTCAAAACTTTTTCTGTGAGCTTCTGAAGCCGGTTGTAAGCCCAGGCATCTATTGCCCACCAGGATTCTTTTGGCCGGGCATCCCGGGAAAAAGAGAAATCGCACAGGTTTCCCAGGATAAATCTGCACGTGTTTCTTATCTTGCGGTAGGCATCTATAGTGCCTTTGATGATTTCTTCCGAAACTCTCATGTCCCGGGAGTAGTCCGTGGAGGCTACCCAGAGACGCAGTATTTCTGCACCGTATTTTTTTACCGTATCCTGCGGGTCCACCACGTTTCCCAGGGATTTGGACATTTTCTTTCCCTCGCTGTCCACCACAAACCCATGGGTGAGTACTTCCCGGTAGGGGGGAGCACCAAATAGTCCCAGAGAAGTGAGAAGCGAGGTTTGAAACCATCCCCTGTGCTGGTCACTTCCTTCCAGATACATATCCGCCGGCCAGAAATTATCCCCTCTTTCTTTTAGCACGGCAAAATGACTCACCCCGGAATCCATCCACACGTCAAGTATGTCCGTCTCTTTTCGGAATTCTTTCTTTCCGCATTGCGGACAGGCAAAGTCTTGGGGCAGTAACTCTTTCTCCTCTTTTTCAAACCAGAAGTCCACGCCTTCCTCTTTTACTTTTTCCAGTATGGGAGCAAGAATTGCCTGTTCTGCTACCACCCTCCCGCAATTCTTGCAATGAAAAGCAGGTATGGGAATACCCCATAACCTCTGCCGGGAAAGACACCAATCGGGTCGTAATTCCAGCATCCCCCTGATTCTATTCTCCGAAGCAGAAGGCACCCACCTTACCTTTTTTACCGTTTCCAGGGCAAGCTTTCTTAAATTGTGCCTCTCTACTCCCATGAACCACTGCGTGGTAGCACGGAATATAATAGGCTTTTTACACCTCCAGCAGTGGGGATAAGTATGGGTAATTTCTCCTTCTTTAACCAGGGCCCCGTCTTTCTCTAACCTTTGGATGATAATCGGGTTTGCCTTATCTACCCTGAGCCCGCTGAGTTCTCCTGCCTTATCGTTAAAATAACCCTTTTCATTTACGGGTGAGAAAGGCGGAAGCCTGTATTTTTCCCCGGTATGAAAATCTTCTTCCCCGTGCCCCGGCGCAGTATGCACGCATCCTGAGCCTTCTTCCATGCTTACGTAAGGTGCAAGAACGATAATTCCTTTAGCTTCGGGAAAGAGCGGATGCTGGTATTCGATACCTTCCAGGTCTTTCCCCTGTATGCGCTTTGAAGCTGTTCCTAACTTAAAACCTGTCTCCTCTTCTACACGCGACCTGGCCTTCTCTGCCACCAGCCAGGTTTCTTCTCCCCTCTTTATCCAGAGATAGTATTCTTCTGGATGAAGGGCAACTGCCAGGTTGCCGGGGAGGGTCCAGGGAGTGGTGGTCCAGATTAAAATGAAGGAAGAAGCAGGCAGGGAATGTTTGCCCGCATTTTTTACCTTGAATTTCACCCAGATGGAGGGAGATACTTTTTCTTCGTACTCTATCTCTGCTTCTGCCAGGGCTGTCTCGCATTCGATGCACCAATATATAGGCTTTTCCGCCCTGTAGATATACCCCTTCTCGTAAAGGAGCAGAAAGGCTTCCATTATCTTTGCCTGGTAGGAGTAATTCATGGTGAGGTAGGGGGTATCCCATTCTCCCAGAATACCCAGCCGCTTGAATTCTTTTTTCTGCCTGTTTACGAAACTTAAGGCATATTCCCTGGCTTTTTTACGGAAAGGTAAAATGTCCACCTCGCTTTTTCTCCTCTTCCCCAGTTTTTTCAGCAACTGCAGTTCTACCGGCAGGCCATGACAGTCCCATCCCGGTATGTAAGGAGTAGCATACCCGAAAAGTGCTTTGCTTTTCATTACGATATCTTTCAAGATTTTATTGTAAGCCTGTCCCAGGTGTATATCGCCGTTGGCATAGGGTGGCCCGTCATGCAGTATATATTTTTTCTCCTTTCCCTGGAGCATTTTGCGGTAAATTCCGTTTTCTTCCCAGAATTTCAGGAATTCAGGCTCTCTTTGCGGCAGGTTGGCTTTCATAGGGAAAGATGTGCGGGGCAGGTTGAGTGTTTTGTTGTAACCCATGTTTATATCCTCTAAACTGAATAAAATCTAAAAATCACACCTGGCTTCAGCGTAATCTCAGTCCCAATTCAATAATAGAATCCACCAGAAATCTGTTGACAAATATAAGAATAAAAATAGCAATAACCGGAGTAAAATCTATCCCTCCGAAGGAAGGGATCTTTCTTCTCAGGGGCTCCAGGACGGGGTCTGTGCTCTTCCTTAAAAAGAGGACGATAGGGTTATAGGGGTCTGGATTCACCCAGGAGATGAGGGCGCGGATTATTATCATCCACATGTAAATATTCACGGCCCAGCGCAGAATTATGCCTACTGCTATGAGGAAGTTACCTGCTATAAACATGGCGTAATTTTAACATACCCCTCCTTCCTATGCAATTCAGATTCGAGCCTGGTTGCCTTCAAATTACAGGGTGAAAATTATGGTAAAATCCCTGCATAAACAGGAGGTAATTAAATGGCAAGAATTACTTTTATCGGGGCAGGAAGCCTGGTGTTTACCCGTAATTTGGTAAGGGATATTTTGACCTTCCCTCTTCTGAGAGATGCAACACTTGTGTTAATGGATATAGATAAAGAGCGGCTTGAGT
>JALUVB010000300.1 GCA_027021085.1 bacterium | reverse complement strand
TAACGCGGCATAAAGCCAATAACCGCTTTGGCACGATTAATATCTGGCACCCGGTACATGAGGTCTTCAAAATGTGGGCCGTATACCTTTTCGTAGGGAAGGTAAGTAATGGGAGAGGTGCTCTTGGTCATTTCCTTTATCTTGATGGCAAGTTCCTCGATGGTAATTCCGCGGGGATTTCCCAGGTTGAATATCTTTCCCTCTGCATTGGGTTCCAGCATAAGCTTTGCCATGCCTTCTACGGCATCTTTAACGTGGGCAAAACTCCTTAACTGCTTTCCGCTTCCATAAACTGTAATGGCTTCTCCCTTAAGTGCCTGCCTTACAAACCTGGGGATTACCATGCCGTATCTGCCGGTTTGCCTGGGGCCGCATATGTTAAAAAGTCTCACGATGGTTACCGGAAGATTTCTTTCTGCATGGTAGGATAGGGCTAAAAATTCGTCCAATAACTTGCTCGTGGCATAGCTCCAGCGAAACTTGTGGGGCGGCCCTATGATTAAATCGTCCTCCTCGTGGAACCGCTTTTTACTGCTTTTTCCGTATACTTCCGAACTGGAGGTAATAAGCACCTTTATCCCGCCCAGTTTAAGTGCGGTTTCCAGGACATTCTCCGTGCCTTTTACATTAACCTCCATGGAGGTAACCAGGTTCTCCATTACGAATTTCACTCCTACTGCAGCTGCCAGGTGAAATATCCCCTGCACTCCCTCTGCACTTTTGCTCAGTAACTCTTTGTTCATAACCGAGCCTTCCACGAAGTGAAAAGAGGGGTTTTTTGCTAAGTGTTCTATATTTCCCTGGGTACCAGTAGATAGATTATCCAGGACTATTATTTCATGCCCTTCTGCTAAAAGTTTTTCACTAAGGTATGATCCTATAAAGCCTGCTCCTCCAGTAATCAGAAACTTCATTTTATTACCCCTTTCTCTTTTAGTAATTCTTGATAAACCTCATGAATTCTTCTGGCCATTTCTTCTTTTCTAAAAAGAGGGTCCACCAGTTTTTTCCCTTTTCTTCCCATCTTTTCCCTTAGCTCCCGATTCTCCAGGAGACGGAGAATGGCTCTTTTCAGTTGCTTCTCTTCCTGCGAGGGGATGAGGAAACCGGTTTCTCCCTCCCGCACAATCTCACCGGAGCCATCCAGGTCCCAGGTAACCACCGGTTTGCCTGCTGCCATAGCCTGGGGAATTACCCGGGCTAATCCTTCCCTGAGCGAGGTATGGATAACAATATCCATCAAGGCGAGGTAGTCGGGTATCTTTTCCGGGGGGACTAAACCTGCAAAAATAAACTTGTCTTCCATTTTTAATTTCTTTATTTTCTCCCTTAACTTTTCTCTTAGTATACCATCCCCTACCAGGAGAAATTTGACCCGGGGGAATTTTTTTATCACTTCCGGGGCAATTTTCACCACAAACTCGTGTCCTTTGAGAGGGAACAAGCGGGCAATTTTACCGATAATCACTTCTCCCTCCTTTATTCCCAGCTTTTCCCGGAGCCGGGAAGAGGGAGTTGCAGTAAGAAAGGGGTCCAGCTCCATTCCGCTATAAACAGTGACGTATTGGTGCTCCTTTCCCACGCCTGCCGAGAGTGCCTGGAGTTTCATGGCCTCGCATACGGTGATAATTCTATCTGTGATGGGGGCTGTAATTCTTTCGCTGTTCAGGTAGAGAAAATTCAGAAAGGGAGGTTGGTAGGGAAAGAAAGGGAGACCGTGAATGGTGTGCACAATGACAGGAGTTTTACTGAAACGGGCTGCCCATCTGCCCAGAATGCCCGCTTTGGAAGAGTGGGTATGCACTATGTGATATTTATTTTTCTTGAAAAGGGAAAGAAGCGTGCTGAAGGAAGCGTAATCAAGCACGGGATGGAGATTCCTGCGCAGGGAGGGAATGATAACCGGGTGAATCCCGAGTTCTCGTGCCTTACCGGCCAGGCTTCCTTCAGGCCCTAAGGGGGGGCCGGTATAGAGAGTTACCTCGTAACCGAATTTCTCCAAGCCTTTGACTGTATAAATTGTATTTTCCTGCGCTCCCCCGAGAATTAAGCGGGTGATAACATGTAAAACCTTTATTCTATGCATGCAGGTATTCCTCTACGGAAACAAATTTGCCCATTTTAAGTATCCTGGTTACCTTATTTTTCAGAGAAGAGAGATTATAGGTGACAATTAACTGGTGAAGTAAAGAATAGGCAGGTAATTTTGCCGGAGGAAGAATTTCCCAGGTGTGGAAGTATAACACCAGCGGTATTTTTCGTTGGCTTAACCATTTTAACCCCTGAGAAATAAAGAGGGCAGGAAAGAATCTAAAGTAGAATCCGCCTCCTATGGGTATCCGTTTCCCGGGAAAGGGTAAGGTGGAGGGAGGAATCTCCCAGAGTTTTCCTCTGCGGTGAGGATAGGGAGGAAAGTTGTCAATTCCGTAGAGAAAATTTTTCACCGGGAAAATACTGGAATCATAAGAAAATCCCTCTTCCTGGAGCATATCCAGCGCCCATAAGGAGTTTTCATTAATTGACCAGGAAGGAGCGCGGTATCCTGTTACGCGCTCCCCGCTTATATCTTCCAGGAGTTTACGGGAATCCTGTATCTCTCTGCGGAACTCTTTTCTGCCTATCCGGTACACCAGCCGGTGGGTCATTCCATGCGAGGCTACTTTATTTTTGTATTTTACTATCTCTTTAACCAGGGCCGGGTTCTTTTTTGCTGTCTTGCCCAGTATAAAGAACGTAGCCCTGGATTGTGTGGAGGCAAGCAAGGCAAGAATTTCTTTCACCCCTTTTTCTACGTTTTTCTCCTCGGGGGGATATGCTTCCCGCAAGGGGAAATTAGCACAGGAGATATCTTCCACATCAACTGTCAGGATACCATTCGGGGATACTCTCATATAATATTATCTACTAACTACCGGCAACCGATTGGGGTTACCCCAACATACCCGCCTGCTTCTCCCCCTCTAATGTCTCCAGTCTATAGCCTGCTATACTCACTCTCCCTGGAGATGGGGTGGAATGGCTTCCAGGCGAATAAGGTCAGGATAGGTCTCCCTTCGCCGGATTAAGTAGAACTTGTCTTCCTCAATTAAAACTTCGGCAGCACGCGGACGCGAGTTATAATTTGAAGACATGGAAAAACCGTAAGCACCTGCGCCCATAACTGCTATAAACTCTCCCTCCTGCAAGGAGGGTAAAGCTCTTTCCTTAGCTAAAAAATCGCCTGTTTCACATACAGGTCCCACTACATCGTATACTTCCTGGCTGTTTTTCTTTTCCTCCAGGGGCAGAATCTGGTGATAGGAACCGTAAAGGGCAGGGCGGATAAGGTCATTCATTCCCGCATTCACAATGAGGAAGTTTTTTCCTACGCCCTTTTTCTTATAAATTACCCTGCATATAAGTATGCCCGCATTCCCCACAATGGACCTTCCTGGTTCCAGGATAAGGGTTATCCCCTTGTTTTCTATGTAAGGGGTTACCATCTCTGCAAATTCATGTGGGGTAAAAGGCTCCTCGTTTTGATAAATTATGCCCATTCCTCCTCCCAGGTCCAGGTATTGAGGATGGTAATTGTTCTTCTCTTCCAGTTCCTGCAGGAGATGCATGGTCTTTTCCAGGGCTTTTCTGTAGGGTGCAAGCTCTGTTATCTGGGAACCTATGTGCAGGTGAAGCCCCATTATTTCTACCTTTGAATAATTTTTCCTGCGGGCAATAATCTTTTTAACCTCCGGGTAAGATATACCGAACTTGGTTTCCTTCTTGCCTGTGGTAATAAATTTGTGGGTATGAGCATCTACGTCAGGGTTAATTCTTAAAGCTACCCGGGCAGGCTTCCTGTGTTTTTTTGCCAGTGTATTGATCCTTTCCAATTCCTCTTCGCTCTCTACGTTGAAGAGGAGAATATCCTGCCTTAGCCCCATTTCAATCTCTTCGTCAGTCTTGCCCACACCGGCAAAAACAATACGGGAATGGGGGAATCCTGCTTCTATGGTTCGATATAGTTCTCCGCCAGAAACAACATCTACTCCCCACTTCTGCAGTGCGATAAGCCTGAGAAGCGCCTGGTTGGAATTTGCCTTGACGGAATAGCAAAATAGGTGAGGGATACCCCGGAATGCTTCCTCGTATAAGTTGATATGCCTCAATACGGTGCGGGAGCTGTAAATGTAAACAGGGGTGCCAACCTTATCTACAATTTCCCTGAGTGCAACCTTTTCTCCGAAGAGTTCACCTGAAACGTAATGAAAATAATGGATGATATCACCTCCCTTTCTGTAAAACTGCCTTTTAGTTTACTTTTTCTTCTCTGCTTTAGTTGAATTATATAATAATACGCTGGTTTATTAAAGAAGAGGAGGACTCAGGAGTGCGTCCTGAGAGGAAGGAATTAGCGGTACTTTCTTCCCTTCTTTTGTTACCCACCAGTATCCTGCTTCCACTATTTTGCCTATTTTTTGGGCAAGTATACCGGATTTTCCCAGTTTCTCAAGAGCGGAAGGGGTTTTCTCCCTGGGGATAACTGCTAACAATGCTCCGGAGGCAAGCAGTGCATAGGGGTCAAGATTAAAAATATGGCATATCTCGCTTGTTTCCGGGTAGACGTGAATGCTTTCCTCTTTCACCTCAACACCTTTTTTAGCGGCATATCCCACCTCGTAAACCCCTGCTTTTATTCCTCCTTCTGTAGGGTCATGTAGATAGCGTGCGCCTGCCCGGGAGAGAATCATGGCTTCTTTAACCACGCTTATCCCCGGGTCAAATAAAAAATTCTTTGCCCTATCTATGGTGCTCTGCGCCAGAAATCTGGCCAGTGCTTTTTCCCTCTCTCTGGCAATTATGGATGTCCCCTCAATAGCGATTCCCTTACTCAGAATAATATCATCTCCTGCCTCTACCTTTTCCGGGGTGAGCAGCAGCTCCCTTTTCCCTTCTCCCAGCATGAACCCGATGAGTGTGGGCTGGTTAACTGCCTCAGTAACCTCGCTGTGACCTCCTATCAAGGAGATGTTCAGCTCCCTGCATGCTTCCACCAGGTCCCTCATCAGTTCCTCTGCTTCCTTTTTTAGGTATCCTTTTGGCAGTAGTGCAGTAACCAGGAGCCAGCGGGGTTCTGCCCCGGAAGTTACCACATCGTTGGCATTGACATGTACCAGGTACCATCCCTGGAGTTTTCCGCTGAGCGTTATGGGGT
>JALUVB010000299.1 GCA_027021085.1 bacterium | reverse complement strand
ACCATTTCGCCACGAAAGGTTTATACTCTCTGTCTTCCATCAAGTGTTTTTCCAGCTTGTAAAGTTCCCTCCGGATAACTGTCCTGTAGGATATATTTCTTCCTAACCCTTTATCAGCAATCGTAGTTCTTAGTCTTTCATCAAATTTCTCCACAAACACCTTCTGTCCCTTTTCTTTCAAGTAAATCCCACCCAGTCTATTCATAAAATCTTTAGCAGAAAGCATTTTTTTATTCAGGAGAGTGAAGATTATTCTATCTACAATAATAGGTTTAAAAATTTCTGCCACATCCAGGTTCAGGGTGAATCTCCTAAAGTTTGTAGTATGTAGAAAGCCTATGCGCGGGTCAAGATGTGTTTTATAAATTTCTGAAAGCACAGTAGTGTAAATAAGACTATTCCCAAAACTTATAAGAGCATTGAGCCTGTTCCGCGGGGGTCTCTTTGTCCTGCGGGAGAAGGAAAACTCCTCATTATCAATTATAGTGTCAAAAGTATCGTAATAGTAATCCCTGCAATTCCCCTCAATTGCCATAAGCTCTTCCACCGAGCCACAACTCCCCAGAGAAGAAGTAAGATGCTCTATATCTCCTATCTTCCGGGACAAATCTTTTCCTCTGTTTCTATAATAGGAGAGAACTTTCAAGATATTTGAGATTGCACCCTCCACAAACTTCCTGGCTAAGAGAAGTCTTTTCCCCTCGTCAAGATAGAACTCTGCCTGCTTGAGTATCATAAATCCCGAATTGTAATGTTCTCTTGGATAAAAGGTTCCGGAATAATAGCCATAATAATTATAGAAATGTAAGATTATCTCCTTCTGCGATAGGAAATCCAGGAGCTTTTTGTTTATGGTAACCTCGCCAAATATCATCAGCTCCCCTGTGTTCTCCACCGGGATGTATTTCTTTCCCCGCTCATTCTCAAAATAAAGGGTGTTTTGTTTACGGTGCAGTTCTCCGTTAGAAAAGATATAGATGGTTTTTTTCATGTTTTTAGGATTACACGAACAAAGACAAATAAAACCGAATTAAGTAACAACAACACGGGAATACTCCACTTTACTTTTTGAGAAGTTTACTAAAATGCCAAGTTTATACCCACCTGCTTTTAGGTAAGACAAAAGCTGGTTTCTATGATGAGGAGAAAAAGCCTCAACAGCTTTCAATTCGATGACAAGTTTATCTTCAACGACTAAGTCTAACTTATGCAAGCCAACTTTTTCTCCTTTATAAATTACAGGAATAGATTTCTGTACTTCTATTTTAAATCCACGAAGTGTAAATTCTTTAATCAATGCTTTTTCATAAATAGATTCTTTAAACCCAGGATCTAAGGTTTTATGCACCTCAAATATCGCCCCCATTATTTTGTATGAGAGGTCAGGATAAATGATATTCGTGCTATTCACTGCCATTTCGCTCATTAGATTAACTCACGCCCAGCAAAAATCATTATAAGCACAATTACTGTTCTTCAGTAATCTCTATCTGGACACCAAGCACACTTCCCTTTTACAGACATAATAATACCAGATTAAAGTGCCGGTGATTATATGTGACATCTATTTCTTCAAATCAAAAAGCGAAAAACACTAAATGGCGTTGGATAATGTTAAAAACACATTGATTTTTGCAGGTTGTTTTTCACTTTCCTAAAATCTTCTTGAGGAAGAGCGCCTAACTTTCTGGCTATCATACTTGCTTTTATTGTTTGAACAATTGCTGTCACCAGAGAAGGATATATTAAACCCGCTTCTTTCCAGTTTTCTATCTTAGTATCCCCAAATAACTCTCTTTTTATATTGCTGGTAATAGCGGCAATAATTACTTCATTTCTATTTCTATGGTAATGGTTACTGCTAATTACTAAAGCCGGACGCTTTTTGCTCCCTATCCCTTCAGAAAAAACCACCTCCACAAGAACTACGTCTCCAGGCCTATATTCTGTCATACTCTGCATCCTTTTCGTTATCCCATACCTCCTTTAACACTTCTCCTACATTGGTAGTTATGCCTAAAAGCTGTAATCTCTCTTCCTCCTGTCTCAATCTTTCCCGTATTATTTCAAGAGCATATTCCCGCATGGTTTTACCGTAAATAGCAGAATATGCTTTTATCTTTCTGTGCTCCTCGGGGGATACATCAATACTTAACCTTTCTCTTTTCACTTTAGCCTTTGTTTTCATCCTTATTACCTCCTCCACTATGATAATGCCACATTTACTTAATTGTGTCAAGGCACAAATGTAGCAAAGCTTTTCATGTATTATCTATTCTCTTTACCTCATCAAGAAAAGCCGGCCGATTTGCATATTGCTGTTTTAACTCCTGGATATATTTTTTAAAGGAAACTTTGTCTTTGAGTATTTCCAAATATATCCGTTTAATTCTTCCCAGATAGAATACTGCCTCCCGGTAACTTCTCCTACTTTTCTGTTCTATAAATCTAAGAACTTTTTCCTTGTAAAATTTGATAATCTCTAAGGGGTACTTATCTTTTATCTCCTCAGCAAAACCTTCCTTGCTGTGAAAAAAGCTATCATAATTCTTATCCATCACGTACTTTAGAACATTTTCGTACCTTCCCTCATGCAAATCAATCTGAGCCAGAACACCCCATTCTCTCCGCTTATTCAACAAAGATAATGCCCAGGCTAAATCTCTTTCTTTTTCTCCAGAAAAGCCGATGAGCCTTTTGTAATTATCCAGAGACATTTTCTCCTGGAATATTTCTCTCAAGTATTTCAATGCTTTTTCATAATCCCTTCCCTTAAAATACTCAAAAAGCAATTCATACAGCTCTATTTTTCTCCCCTTACCCTTTATCGCACCCTCTTGAGCAATCTCTACTGCCTTTTCTTCCTCACCATTCTCCTTATAAAACTCTGCCAGGTCATAGTAATCCATTCCATATTCCAGTTCCCTCATCCTTTCTTCCAGATACTTCTCCTTATCATTCAGATGGTCACGGTATATGTCCATTATCAACTTCTTATCCCAACTGTCATTTGTTTCCCTCAGCCGTTCGATAATATGGAGCCAGTCTTCCCTGTTCTCAGCTATTTCAAAAACAGAGTCGATAAGAAGATCATCCAGACCGGTATTTCCACCAAGATAGTAATCAAGCATACTATCTATGAACTCTTTCTTTATTTCAGTAGAAAGTTTACCTCCTTTAAACAATTCTGTAATCTTCTCCAAGTTGTAATATATTGTATCCTCATCTTCTTCGGCTCCCCCACCGTAAGATTGGAATTCCTCCAGTAGAGACTTCGTTTCATCCCAGTATTCACGATATGTCTCCAACGAAGTATCCTTCCCTTTATCAGATACTCCTCTAAGAAGAGTAACTTTTAAGTCTTTATCTAAATGTAAAAAAGGAATCAACATTTCAATAAGTTCCTCTTTACTAAAGCGAGAAAGATTTTCTTTCCAGTCAATAACTTCCTCACCTAACCTATCTTTTCTATTTTCCAGAGCCAGTAAAACAGCAATAATATGCTTACATGTCTCTCCATAAGGACAGGAACAGGAATATCTTATCCTTTCCCCATCGAAGATTATTTTGACTCCGTAAGGTTGAGGCATTGTACCTATAACTTCAGCTTTTACTGTATCCCCCATCTTCAAAATATTTCTAACCCGTCCATTCTTAAAATAATCTACTCCTTTTGCATACATCCCCGATGAACCTGCATCTTCTTTATTAGTTCTTTAGTTAACAAATTCATTGTAAACTCTTACTTGTTCTTTTTTCTTTAATATACCCAAATATACTGATACCAGATTAAAGTGCCGGTGATTTTTTCCAATTTAATTCCCTGAATCTATCAGCCATAAAAGCTGGTAAAAATTGGATTTTGCAATAACCGAATTTCTTCTTCTGCCACATAGATTTTGTTAATACAATTGCCTTAGTAGATTCATAATCTCCGATGAAATTTTTTAATGAAGTAGTAATTCTTGGGTTGTTGTGCCATTTAACTTCCACAGGAACATGCTCTCCTCTGCTACGAATTATGAAATCTATCTCCTGTCCGCTTTTTGTCCTCCAGAAATTAATCTCTTCCAGAGGAGATAACCCTCTTAAAATAGAAGTGAAAACAGCAGTTTCAATTAGAAAACCAGCATCTGAACGTATTATAAGTGTCCTGAAATCCTTGTTGAGAAAATTGATAAACCCTGTATCAAAAAAGTAAAACTTTGGGGTTCGCGTGAGTTCCTTTTGCCGATTTTTAGCCACAGGGAGCAGTCTTTTTGCCACGAAAGTTTCCTCAAGGATACTCAGATATCTCTGAACCGTGCTTCTCTGGATACCAAGTTCCTTTGACACTTCCAGAATCTTTAAAAGGTTACCATTCTGAACGGTAAGGAATCTAACGAAACGGCTAAAATGCTCAAATTTATCCTCCTTAACCAGGCCTCTTACTTCTTTTTCCAGGTATGTTGTAAATATTTCCTTTAATATTTCACCCTTCACCTCAAAGGATGGAGTGATTACCACCTTTGGATAACCACCCCAGATAATATATTCCTCATAGGCTTTGGAGATGTGAGTCAGAAAAGGTTCTGGTATTTTTTTATCTTTAAAAGTCCTCAAAACCTCTTTCAATCTTTCATTACCACTAAATACAAGATATTCCTCAAAACTAAGCGGATATAGATTGAAGACTACTTTTCTCCCGGTCAAAGGTTCTCCAAGTTTAAACCGCAGTTTAAGGCTTGAAGACCCTGTTACAAAGAATTTCAGTGCTGGATAGTGGTCATGTAAATATTTAAGTATACTGGGGGCATTCTGCATATAATGCACCTCGTCAAGAAACACATAGGCACGCTTCCCCTCGTATCCTCCAGCCCTTAAATAAGAGAGCAAATCTTGAGGTGATTTAATCGCTCCCCTTAATTCTATATCCTCCAGATCTATAAAGAAAGTGGATTTACCCTCCTCCTTAATCTTCTCCTGAATATAGCGAAGCAGACACGTCTTACCAACCTGTCTTGCCCCAAGAATGAGCACAATCTCATCCCTTTCAACAAATGGTTCAATGCGGTGGAGGACTTCTCTGGGTAGGAAATTACCAATTTTTGTATACATAACTATACAATTTTAGTATGATTTTTGTATATAAGTCAAGATATCGCATTGTTCCACTTAAACTTAGAAAAGAACGAGGTCAGGATAAATGATATTCGTGCTATTCGCTGCCA
>JALUVB010000298.1 GCA_027021085.1 bacterium | reverse complement strand
AACCGGAAGTAATCAAAGGTACAGTAAGGATTTTTAAAATAAAAGTCTACTTCTTTTCCGTTGACATGCAGGGAAAACAGATGGGAGACCTGGAGAACAGAGTCTTTGCATCCTGCTTCTTCTATTACGTCAAGAGGTGCTCCACAGGCAGAAATTTGTCTTTTACCTATATCTGCCGAGTCAATAAGCAACACTTCTCCGCTTAACTGCGAAGCAACGGAAAGTCCGGCAAAACTTGCCCCGGCAATAATAACCTGATACTCCTTCATATCCCTATCCCTTCAGGAAAACACACCTCAATTATTCATATACTTCATGGGATTTTCATTAAACCTCGCCTTACAAGCCTCTGATTTGAAATAAAAAGTTTTCCCCATATGTACAGCGGACGGAGAATCCTTTTTGCTCACTTCCATGCCGCATACCGGGTCTTTTGCCATGGCCACTTCTCTGCTTCCGGAAATTGAGGAGGGCTCTTTTTGCATAATTAACCACACCAACCCGATTGCCAGTAAAAGCACAGCACCAACTGCTATGATATACTTCTTCATTTTCTCACCCCCTTTTTCCTATTATACCATACCCCCCTACTGTATGCTAAGGGGAGAGTGAGCGGTGGAGTGGCGCGAACCGGGAAGCGTTATTCGGCAACCATTCCCTCCCTCTGCTTGCTACCTGCTATTCTCACTTTCCGTCACTCTTGCACAAGCAGGAATCTATTCCCCCTCGCTACTAACTACTCACTACTTTCTTCGATGCCTGTTTCCGCAGGCATGACAGGCGAGCAACTGAGCTACTGTTCACTGCTTACTGTTTACTGGTCACTATCTCCCAGTCTAACGTCTAAAGTCTATGGTCTAAGGTCTAAAATGCCTCCCCCACTACCCGCTACTATCTACTCACTATTCTTTTACTACTTACTGCTCCCTATTCCCCCGCTCTTTGCAAAATCCATCCGTTTTTCCCTGCTCTCTCAGCAATGCACTTTTACTGCTTTTTGGCTGGTTAAACACCCTCTAATTATTCTGTTTTGCTTGACATACCCCTGGGGGGTATGTTATATTTAACACGTGTCTCAAAAAATAAAAAGGGAGAAGGATGATGAGCAGAAATAAAACGATAGGAATCATTTTCATGGGCGGCGCCTTGCTGTACTTTATCTTTACCACCTGGGTGGTAGGTCACGGCATTCATCCAATCAATACCATTGTAGCCATTTTTCTTTTCCTGCTGGGGTTTATTTACGAATTCCGTGGGGAAGAAGCAACCCCGGCAAACCGTCCTGCCATCCCTCGTGAAGAGCTGGACCCAATACGGGCACAAAAGCTTAAAACATACTTTGTCAGCTTTGCTTTTCTCCTACTTTCCTTTATCATTTTAGCCCTTTTCTACGTCTCCAAATCCACTACTGCCGCTTTAACTGCCACCTTATCCTTCGCCGGAGGAGTATCAAACATATTCCTGCCCTGTACCCTACCACTGGTCTTTGTTATCGTGCCTCTTTCCATGGGCAGGGGATACAAAAAGGGACTAATTATGGCCCTGCTTTTTGGCTTAGGGTTAACCATCACGCTGAGTGTTTACGGAGCAGGGATTGCCCTGGTGGGAAAATACCTGGGACTGGACAAAACTACCCGGATACTCTACCTGGTGGCAGGAGTAGCAGCCCTGGTCTTTGGGCTTTCGGAATTGGCATTGGTTACCTTTAAAATGCCTTCCCTGTCAAGGACCCCGGCATTTATCCAGCGGCAGTCCGATTATTTAAAAACTTTTTTCCTGGGTTTGTTCCTGGGAAACGCGGGAGTAGGCTGCCCCAATCCCATTACTTACCTCATTCTTATTGCCGCTGCTGGCAGCGGAAGCTTGGCCACCGGTGCTTTTTACATGGGGGTGAATGGATTGGGGAGAGTTTTACCGCTTCTCTTCTTCTCTGTCCTGGGAATAGTGGGAGTCAATGCTACCGGGGCATTAATCAGGAAGAAAAAGTTAGTGGATAATATCACGGGCTGGGCACTGATTTTGATAGCCTCCTTTATTATCCTGAACGGGGCCTTTGGCCACCTGTGGTACGAGGGGTCCATTGTGCACGTGGGAATGAACAGGTTCTTTGCCAACATGGGGGGAACACGTCTTGCCGAGGCAGAGATACCCACCCAGCAAGTTGAAGCCAAGGTTCCCTTTATACAGTATGCCGGCTGGCTGAACCTACTGGTTCCCATATTTATTCTGCTCTGGTATTTCCTGCGAAAAAGAGAAGAGATGAGCCGCCGCACATTTGTAATTCTCTTGATAATATTTATAATCTGGGGATTAGCTTTATTTAACTTCAGAGGAGGGATGTGATTATGATAGAAACTAAAAAGGTTCCGGTTGACGGGATGCACTGCGGCAGCTGTGCTATCAGCATTGAGATGATTTTCAAAAACCAGGAAGGAGTAAAATCCGTATCGGTAAGTTTTGACAATAAAGAGGCTATCATCGAATATGATAACGAGAAAACGAACCTGTCAAAATTATCCGAAAGCATAAGTCCGCTGGGATACACCCTGCGTGCTTCGGATTGAGAAAAAAGGAGGTTAGTATGATACAGGTACAAATTTTAAGTACTCCCACCTGCGGAGAATGCGCCAGGGCAAAGCAGATTCTGGAGGAGCTAAAACCTCAATACCCGGAAATGCAGGTACAGGAAGTGGACATGGCAACACCAGAAGGACAGGAGATGATTTCCAAATACATGATTATGGCTTCTCCGGGTATTGTCATCAACGGAGAATTGTTCTCCACCGGCGCCCTGAATAAGGAAAAATTTATTGAGAAGATAAACAGTTTAAAGTAAGTTGTGGGAAGAAAGTAGCGAGTAGCAGGTAGATAGTAGTAGGGGGAATGGATAGTAAACAGTAAGCAGTGGAGGGTGAGTTAATGCCTTGCCCGCCTGCCCTCACTCCAATTTATAGCTGGGAAAAGTTGGTTTTAGGACAAGGATTAAAGTACAAACAAAATAGAGGGAAATTGCCTTATTATTCCTGCAGTACCCCAGGGGGGTATGGTATAATAACAGGAAAATGGAGGTAATCTATCATGGCAAGTAAAAGATTGATTTTACCCGTACAGGGGATGACCTGTGCCAGTTGTGCAAACAAGGTGGAAGCAGCCCTTAAAAAGGTGGAAGGGGTAGAAAATGCTAATGTTAACCTGGCCACGGAAAGGGCTACGGTGGAATTAGATGCGGATAAAGTGAGCCTGGATGCTTTAATTTCTGCCGTAAAAACAACAGGGTATGAAGTCCCTTCAGAACCCCTCTCTCTTCCTGTGAAAGGGATGACCTGTGCCAGTTGTGCAAACAAGGTGGAAACAGCTCTTAAAAAGGTAGAAGGAGTGCTTTCCGCCAGTGTAAACCTAGCTACGGAGAAAGCTTCCATAACTTATATCCCGGGAGTGACCAGCATAGGCAACTTACAGCAGGCAGTGGCTAATGTAGGATACGAACTTGTCGGGGAAAGCGCGGGAGTAGATAAGGAAAAGGAAGAAGAGGAAGAAGAAAGGAAAATGCGCATCGCCCGCTTCCGCATGTGGGCTGCCTGGGGATTTACCATACCCATCATTATCTGGATGTTCGCAGAGATGCTGTTTGGAATCGTATGGCCCAACGCAACCATATACAATGCAGGGCTAATTCTTCTTTCTGTCCCGGTGCTTTTCTGGTTAGGACGGCATACTTACAGGAGTGCCCTGGTCGCAGTCCGCCACGGTCACGCTAACATGGACACGCTTATCGCCCTGGGCACAGGAGTATCTTTCCTCACCGGTCCTCCCTCTTTCTTCTTCCCGGTTGCCAACTATGCAGGCGTCTCCGCCATGATTATGGCTTTTCACCTTACCGGACGCTACGTGGAAGAGAAAGCAAAAGGACATGCTTCCCAGGCAATTCGCAAGCTGCTGGAACTGGGAGCAAAAACTGCCCGCATCCTGATAGAAGGGAAAGAAGTGGAAGTTCCTATTGAAAAAGTTCAGGTCAACGATGTAATGATAGTAAGACCCGGAGAAAAGATACCCACTGACGGTGTTATTGTGGAAGGCGAAAGCGCGGTGGATGAATCTATGGCCACAGGAGAATCCATGCCGGTAAATAAAAGACCGGGAGATGAAGCCATCGGGGCCACGGTCAACCAGGAAGGGCTCCTGAAAATCAAAGCTACCCGGGTAGGAAAGGACACATTTCTTTCCCAGGTAATTAAAATGGTGGAAGAATGCCAGGGTTCCAAGGTGCCCATCCAGGAATTTGCGGATAAGGTAACCGGCGTGTTTGTCCCCGTAGTACTGGGGATAGCGGTGGTTACTTTCCTCTCCTGGATTTTCTTTCCCCAGGCAATGCGTTCCCTGGTACAGATTGGAGCATTTCTCCCCTGGGTAAACGCCAACTTGACCATCATTACCCTGGCCATTGTCTCCACCGTAGCAGTACTGGTAATTGCCTGTCCCTGTGCTCTGGGATTGGCCACTCCCACCGCTCTCATGGTAGGAAGCGGCATGGGAGCAGAACACGGCATCCTTATTCGCTCGGGAGAAGCAATCCAGACACTGAAAGACGTGAAAATAGTAGTATTTGACAAAACCGGCACCATCACCAAGGGGAAACCGGAGGTTACCGATATTATCGCCACTGATGGATTCCAGGAGAAAGAAGTGCTCCGGCTTGCTGCCACGGTGGAACAGGGCAGTGAACATCCGCTGGGAAAAGCAATCCTGCAAAGAGCAGAGAAAGAAGGGATAAATATAGACAAGATAGAGGAGTTCCAGGCTATTCGGGGTAAGGGAGTAATAGCCTCGGTAAACGGGAAAAGGATCCTGGCAGGCTCCAGGCTTCTCATGCAGGAGTACGGGCTGGATCCCGCACCCCTGGAATCCGCACTGCAACGCTTAGAGAAAGAAGCAAAAACCGCCATGCTGATAGCTCAGGATAACACCCTGTCAGGAATAGTGGCAGTAGCCGATACCCTGAAGGAAGATTCTCTCAGCACTATTGAAGAATTACACAGGATGGGTATCAAAACAGCAATGATAACCGGTGACAACAAACGTACTGCAGAAGCTATTGCCAGCAAAGTGGGGATAGATTATGTGCTGGCAGAGGTATTACCGGATGGGAAAATGGAGGAAATACAGAAACTGCAGAAAGAGTTTGACATAGTAGCCATGGTGGGGGACGGAATGAACGATGCCCCGGCCCTTACCCAGGCAAATGTAGGTATTGCCATTGGCACTGGAACTGACATTGCCATAGAAGCTTCGGACGTAACCCTGGTTAGCGGAAACCTGGCTGGCGTGGTAAGTGCCATTAGACTGAGCAGGGCAACTTTCCGAAAGATAAAGCAGAATCTCTTCTGGGCATTTTTCTACAATACGGTAATGATTCCTACTGCCGTGGTAGGCTGGATGCACCCGGTGCTGGCAGAGATAGCCATGGCTACCAGCTCTGTGACCGTGGTGGCTAATGCCAATTCCCTGCGCAGGGCAAGGATTAGGTTTTAATATCCGCTGTAAGCTTTCAGGAATTGGTAATCGGGGGAGTAGCGCGAAACGGGGAGCGTTATTCGGCAACCATCCCACATCTTCTGCTTGCTATTACCTAATTTATACCCCCGAGGTGTAAGTAAGTCTCAAACCTTACTTGCCTGGATACCTGATTATTCTGACAGTATTTCCGCTTATAGTAAGTTGCAAACGCTTTATATCCTCTCCTGAAACTTCATATTCCCCACTACTGGTTATCTCTTCCCACTTTGCGCTCTTTGCAGCATCCAGCCCCAGAGCCTCAGACTGCAGGGCAATTTCCACTCCTTTTGTCACCTCATCCCGGTTATTCACATAAAGAATAAGCGAGCCGTTCTCCCTATCCCGGTATATGCTGGTAAGGACCCCCGGCGTAGAAGCTTTCACGTGCCAGTTTATCCCGCCTATATACAAGGCTAACTTGACAAGTGAAGCAGAAGGGTTGCTCCCTATGTGAATTATTGCCCCCTTGCCTACCTTTTTCCTGTAACCAATAATGAACGATTTCTCCTCTACCGCGCCAATATCCACCAGTATCTCTTTTGCCTCCCGGGAGACAGCAGAAATAATAGGCTCGCCCATCACTGTCCTGTAATAGAAGAAATTCACCTTCTTTTCTATATGGCCTGCTTTATCAATTTTTATCCTGTGCTTATCAAAACAAATATCCACCGGCAGTATAACCGGCCGCGCTCCCTCTGGTAACTGCAAGCCCAGGACATTTACCTCCCTGCCATACTCGTCTCTTTCCGGAAACTCATTAAATAGTACGAGTATGCCTCCATTTTCCACATAATCCAGCAACTGCTCCTGTATACTAAGTGGCAGCCAGTCGGAGCCAGCATAAATCAAACACCTGGTGCCGGGGAGTTCTCCCGTCTGCGGGTTGTACTCAAGGAAGCCAATATCTGCCTCATTCAACGCATAAAAAACGCTCTTCCAGTTGCCAGGAGAAATCACCCTGTGCGGCTTATAAACCAGAAGCGAAATATCCGTTAATTCCTCCAGTTGCCAGGGCTTCACTTCCTGCGCTACCCTGACAATCTCCTTGTGTGCATCAAAGTACTCATTATCCCTACCCCACTCGTTTACAGGGCAGTTATACCAGTTGTCGCGGTTGACCAGCATATACCAGTTCCATCCCGTTAACCCATTAGCCATGAGTGAAAAGGCTACATACTTGAAATGTTCGGGAGAAAGGTAACCGGTAAACCTGATAGGATAAATCCCGCTCTGAAACTCCGCTGACCAGCAATACCCCAGCTCACCCCTGGCCATCTTTACATGGTCAACATGGTAAAGCCATTCATCTTCTGTTATTTTGTTTCCCTTAATATATTCCAGGGGATAAATATCATTGCCTACCAGGTCCACCACTTCTGAGAGGGAGTAAAAATCCTGGTAATAGGGAGACCAGCCGTTACCGTATATTGGCACTTCCACGCCGGCTTCTTTAAACCATCGGGCAACAGCTTCCACAATCTTCCTGGCATACCAGCCTATAAACTCATGGGAATCTGCATATCTCCAGTAATACTTTTCATGCGGCAAGAGCCGGTCCGCCATGGGACGAGTCACATCCACACATACCTCGTGAAAATAAAAACAAGCCTCATCAAAGGATTTATAATTGCTTCTCCATAATTCGTTCAACCTGCTTATATCGTGCTCATATTTCTCTTTCAACCACTCTTTAAATATCCCCCTATCCCTGAAACACCCCATCTCATCCCCAAAGCTTTCCACCGGAGGATAAGGTTCGTTATCCGCCTGGAGCATGATGATATTCCCCCCCCGGCTTACCTGGAAAGGCAACAGTACTTTACAAACATTTTTTATATAATCTCTTGAACAATCCAGGAAATTCGGGTCCAGACGATGATACTTCACTGCATAATCCGGAGGACCGCCATTAGGCCACTCAGAATAAATATAGGGCCCCGGACGCACAATCAGGTAAAACCCGTTTTCTTTTAAAAGCTCAACAAACCCCTGCAAGTTACGGCGTGGGTGGGTTTTCCCGGTAAAATCATATACCCCCCGCTCCAGTTCATGAAAATTCCAGGGAATATAGGTGGAAATAACCTTTAGCCCCATCTCTTTTATCCTGTCTAAAATAGGCTGCCATTGGTCCGGGAAATTCCTCCAGTAGTGAAACTCGCCGCTGATAAGGGGAATTTTCTTACCTTCAAATTCTATTACACAATTTCTTACCTTTACAGAATCCATCTTCGTCTCTCCTTATTTCTTCACCCTGTCTTTTCTCTTCAGCTTATAACATATTAACTCCACATTTTACCTTTTCCCTGGTAGTAAATCCAGATATTGTCAAGCCAAAGTAGAAATGTCCGCTTTCTACCAATTTAGAAATGTCCTGTTCCAATAAAATTACCAGTAGTAGTAATTCTACCAGTAGTAGTAATTCTTCTTTTTTGGTCAAGCTTTTTCTTGTTGTTAATGTTGTGCATATTGTGTATAACTCCTTATATTAAATTTTCTCCAGGGGTAAGCCGGGGTGGATATTATCCATTTCCCGGTTAAAGTCAATATAAATTCTCGTCATTCTTATCCCCGTTCATTCTTTACGCTGAAAAAAATTATTTTTATTATCGATCCTTTCCTTTCTCTGCCAAATTTAAAATGAGTCTTTTGCATTCCCGAATCGGATCCTTATCCGCCGGAATCTTTTCCATAAAATCCCACAATTTCCGGTGGCTGAGCATGTAGCGTGCTTCCTCGGAGACTTCAGAAAAATCAAGCTTCCCCTTATACATACCCCATTTTGCGTTAAAGAAGCCGATAAATATGGCATCAAAGCGCTCTTCGTGCTCAAAAGCAAAATTTACGTAGTCACGATAGGCCTGGAGAGAGGGCTCCACAAAACAGCGCCGGAAGTGCTCAATGTGGGTTCTTTCCAGCGGATCATCAATAAATTTTTCCAGGGGAAAGCCTGGGTCATCACAAAACCGCCCCATTTGCCAGTTGCTCCTCAATTCTTTTTCCAATTCGGTCTCCTGATAATCTTTTGCATTTTCTATATCCACCATGGCTTTTGCAAGAATCTCAAAATGCTTTGCAAAACTTGCATAACCAGGTTCGTAGGCTTCGTAGCAGACTCCCCGGACACCCAGCCATCGGTACAATTCCAGGTCCTTCAGCATCACACCGGTGTTATGTTGAAATACTCCCTGTAAACTCTGCTGCATAGCATTCTCGTGAACATATACCTTCCCCGGCATCCGCACGCACCACTCTTTCAGGCGGTTGGCATGATATACATTCGGCGAATCTGCATCCGGGTTCTTTTCTGTAGCCAGATACTGCATAACCTCTTTGTTCCAGGATTCCATGCCAATAGGAACATGATACTGCCGCCAGAAGGTATCATACATGATGCGATGCATCTTTCGGTGCGCCGAGGGGTTTTCAGGAATATTGTAGCGTTTGACGTAAACATCTGTCTCAAATTTCAAATCCGGCCGGATTTCCAGCACAGCATTTACGAAGGCTTCAATAAAAGGCTGCCATTTTTCCTGCTCAGGAAGGCACCGGCATTGCTCACACCGGCAATAATTAAGTCCATCTGCTGCCCGCATATGAACGCGTGTAATCCAAGAGGGAAGGCTTTTCAACCACTCTTTTGCACCGTAAACAAAGGCTTCCAATCCTTCCCGCTGAAACCGACACGGGTGAGTCTCGCACTCCAGCTCTCGGGTAAAAGCTGTTCCATCCTCCTTCCGGGCAAACCACTCCAGCTTCCAGTCAGTATAGCCCCAAAATGTCCTGGGCCCGAAAGTCATCAGTGTGATTTCAATCCCGGCTTTTTCGGTTTCCTCCAGGATGAGATCCCTGTACCGTTTCCATCCATAGTCATAGTGAATGATAATAGTGTTCATTTGCAAGTCTCTCATTCTGCGGATAAAACGCCGTAATTGCTCCGGTGTATGCCGGAGCAGGCTCTCGCAGGGATTGAATCCGCGTATAAGAAATGTTGATTCAGCCATAATATTCCCTCTACTTTATAGCTACCCACGCCTTTACAGGCGTGGTGCTTTCATAGTTCAAGCTCAGCTTCTCCTGTGTCTTCCTTGCCTTGCATCTCAACGTATCTCCTTATTATCTCCTCATCAATCCCAACTGTAGATACAAAAAATCCTGTCCCCCATATCCCTTTGTTATCCCAATACACTTTCTTCAAAAATCTAAACTTCTCCCTCAATGCCCGGCTCGTATTCTTCTTTATCGTCTCTATAACCTTGCTCACGGAATACTTGGGTGGTATTATCATCTGCACATGAACATGATCATTATCTATCCCTATCCTTATAATTTCGTGCAGCGGGTTGATAATCCGGGATATATTCCCGCCAGTTTACCCGGCAAATCGGGTTTTTTCCCGTATGTTTCTCCGTACTCCTCTCCCCCCACATGATTCTCTTATAATTTATAATTAACGACGATTAATACTTTATGAATACTTTCTCATGCATTTGTTCGCTCTTCTCAATGGCAAATGCCACAAGGTGTGATTTTAAAGCATCTTCCGGATCAAAAACCGGCGGTGAATTCGTCTTCACACTCTCAATAAACTTCAAGTCCTGCTCAGATGTTTCGTGCACCAGGAAATTCAGCGGCAGTTTATTATAGTCCTCCACCCTTTTCAACACTATTTTCGGGACATTAGGACGAGACAAAGACTTAACTTTCTCCAATACTGAAATCTGCTTTGACAGCACACGCACCCAGAGTGCACCTTGCGTACCAATTAGTGAATACTCGAACTGGTGCCCGTACACAGGGTCCATATATTCTCCCTCTCCTATCGCGTATGATTCATCAGGAGCAAGACTACCTTTTGAAAATATTTCACTTGAACGGGCATGGGAATCAATGATATTGGCAATTAATCCGTTATTAAAATAAAGCTGGGCAAAAGAGGTGTCAGGATAATTATAGTCCGTTCTGAGGTTTGCTTTTGGCGCAGAGGCGAATACCCATTCCACTTCCCGCCCGGAGAAAAAACGCATCAGGTCAATATAGTGACAGGTCTCAATAATAGTCATACAGCCGGCCAACTCCTTCCGGCAATACCAGTCCCTAACCCACTTGCTTCGGTAATGAACGAAGGAGACGGAAAGCAAATCACCGATTTCGCCGGAATCAACAATTTCTTTTACTCTTTTGTACAATGCTGACCACCGACACTCAAAACCAACCTGGAAAATCGATTTTTTCTCTTTTGCGGTCTCCACCATTTCCCGGCAGTGTTCCTCCCGGATAGCCATGGGTTTTTCTAATAATACATGGCAATTATTCCGGAAAGCAGCCATTGTCTGTTCATAATGGTAGCAATGAGGAGTAGCAATGATAACTGCATCCAGGTCATTCGCCGCAAACATGCTTTCATAGTCATCGTAACAGCGAATAGAAGGAATATCTTTCCTGATAGCTTCAAGAGCTTCTGGAACCGGGTCAGCAGCTGCCACCAGATCCACAAAATCTATTTTCCCAATTATCTCAGCATGGCCTACCCCGTTATTTCCGCAACCTATCAGAGCCAATCTTACTCTTTTCTCATTATTCATAATTTTTCTCTCCTAACACGTTTATCTCAGTATTCCTGAGATAAGACAATCACCGTGCTTAAATAATCCGGTGCCTTTGCCGGGAGTTCCTTCAAAATCAACCGTTCACCCCGCGGCTCCGGGATAACCTCCTGGCCGGTAGACAAAATATAGGCAGACTTTATTTTCGTTTTCACCTCCGGCAGGCAAAGTTCTCTCCCCGGCCACCAGTGCACGATTAAATAAATCTTCTTCCCCTTTGCTGTAACCACTCCCGCAGTCCCGGAACTAAACGGACCCCGGTCAGCACCGTATACTGCCTCCCCGTTTATCTTCAACCATTCTCCTATCCTCCGCAGCCGCCTCACCGCTTCTCCGGGGATGGTCCCGTCAGGCTTTGGCCCCACATTTAACAGGAAATTACCCCCCCCGCTTACACACCCGGTAAGCTGATGTATTAGCTCCCTGGGAGATTTCCACATGTTATCCCGGGGAAAATACCCCCAGTGTTTATTCATGGTCATGCAAGCCTCCCACATACGCCCGGGCCTGGAAGGGGTAATCCGCTGCTCCGGTGTATCAAAATCTTCCGGTAATCCCGAACGGTCATTTATGAGAATCTCCGGCTGATATTTCCTCACCATGGCATTGAGTTTTTCAGATTGCCAATCCTCAGCAGAATAAGCAGCCTTTTTCTCCCGCAGGACTATATAGTCATACCACAAGATGTCTATTCTGCCATATTGAGTGCACAATTCTTTGACCTGGGCATGGATATACCTGATAAATTCTCTCCATTCATTGGGAGCTTTATCCGGTCCCTTGAAAAAGGCGGGTTTGCTCCAGTCCGGCAATGAATAGTAAAATCCTATTTTCATCCCATGCTTTCGGCAAGCCTTAACATATTCCGCCACCAGGTCCCTGCGGGGCCCAACCTTTACGCTGTTGAAATCCGTGGTTTTTGTCTCAAAAAGACAGTATCCATCATGGTGCTTGCTGGTAAGGACCATGTATTTCATGCCCGCTTCTTTCGCCAGTTTTACCCATCCTTCCGGATGGTAATTCTGCGCTTTAAATTTTGCTGCATATTCAGCATATTCTTCATCCGGCATCTTCTCTTGATACTTTACCCATTCTCCCCGGCCTATTAGTGAATACACACCCCAGTGGATAAACATCCCGAACCTTGCTTCTTTGAACCATTTTAATTTTTCTTCCATCCGCTTCTCCTTCTCTGAAGATACAGATTGCCCTATTCAGCAAAATGCATCGGGTTTATCCAGGCTATCTGGTTATCCATCTGGATAATTCTTACGTAGTAATTATCACCTCGTTTATACTCTCTGTCCTCCCATGCAAGTGTTTCGTGTTCAGAAGCTCCCATTTTTTCATGCACCATTTCTCCTTTCTTAAAAACCTGTATCCTGTCAATCACATCACTTCCCCATATTTTCATGGAGACAGAAAAATATTTCCCCATAGATGATTTCGTTTTAATAATTATCCTGGCACCGGTTGTAGCATAGCATTTTTTTTGCCGTAAGCTCCGAAATATCTCTTCCCGCGTCAACCTTTCACATACAACGGCGGTCAGGCCCGAGGGATACCGTATAGGGCCTTTCCGAATGTTATGGCCAAGGAAACCCGCCCGGGCCGTGTGGTCATCGCTTCCTCCCGTAAGCCCCGGATTCAAGCCCAATTTAAATACTGCCTGAATAGGTGTGGAAGAATTATTTTTTCTCGGATGATTATCCGATATACCCCATTCGGAACAGACTTCATACAAGCTTAACAATTCTCTTTCAGCCGGGTGAAGATTGCCAAAATGGTGAGCCGTCCAGATAAATTCCTTGCCTTTCAATAATCTAAAGAGTTTTTCCATATCCTTCACTTTTTCTATATCCTGACTCCATATTTTTTTATAGGCCTTTACATCTTCTCCTTCAAAACTCCCGCCGCTGCCAGGTTGATAGTCAACCATAAAAATCATTCCCTCATCATCCCTGAAGTATATATTCCTGTGACCAAACCCTTTAAACATTCCTTCCCAGCCTAAAATAGCCAAAAATTCCCCCTCGCGAGTGTGTTTCCTTATAGCTTTCCGGAGTCTTTCCCAATGTCCTTTTACCGCCAGGCCGAACGAATGGTCTGCCAGCGCGGCAAAGTCAAGCCCCCGGATATTTCTTGCATAATAAAAGAAATCATTTTCATCTCTCGCTATGCCGTCAGAAAGGGAAGAATGTCCATGCAGGTCTCCCCAGAATACCCTGGTATTATCCTCGCCTGAATCTTCCTTCCCGCTACTCCTTTTGACAATAATTACAGGGTTGCTCCTGAATATCCCGATATTGTGCGCCCGGCAGAAGAGTATTCCCTGCGAACTCTTTTCGCTTACTTTTAACCTGCAATCGCAGTACCCCTTTTCCCCGGTTTTTACCATGATGCGACGCTTCCGGGGCAATATATCACCCACACCTACACACTCAACGGTCTCTTCATAGCCCCGCACCACATTGTAATACCTGTCATAAGCAACAATCTTTGCCTTAACTGTTTCTCCCCCTGAAACAATTGAAGGAACTCTGAGATCCAGCCTTTCCGGCTCCCGGGGCTGAATGTTAACGGCAGGGTATATTTTTCCCCACTGAGGAAAGGCATCCTGTGCTGCATTCAAAAGCTCTAAATATTGCGGGGCCTCTTTGTTAACAGGGGTAAATTGAAACTCTCCTGCAGGGTCTATATGATAGAAAAACTGGAGGGGAATATCACTAATCTTGGGAAGAAGCAGTCCTTTTGAACCAAAGCTCCTGTCTCCCATAACAATCTCTATGACATCTTTTTCCCTGAGAATCCCGTTTTTTATCTGCAGTTGGATGATATACAAATCCGAATTTTTTGCCGTTTTAAGATGGGTGATTGACCTGTATGACCTTTCTTCTACGGAAACTTCAAGCTCACAATGCCCGGGACAGCGAACTGAAAGGAAATTATCCTCTCGAGGATGTCTGTTTTGCAGTAATCCTATGCCATTAGCATAGCAGGCAACTCTCAGGTATGCGCCTCCTCGCAAGGCAACCTTGTTCTCGTATCTTAGTACAAAGGTAGCATATTCCCCTGCCCGTAGATTCTTCCCTTTTCCGCCTGAAATACTAATGGTCCATGTCCCCATTTTTCTCAAACTCCTGACATTATCAGTCCCTTTCCTGCCAATTTTACACATATTTTTATCCATTTATCTCCTCGAAAATAGCCTGGCCCCCTCTTAATCCAAGTGGAGCCCGGCAGGGTGAAACCCCACCCCTTCCTGCTCCCACCTGCCTCCGCCAGCTCAAAAGTAATCCTCCCTGTTTACAATCTTCCCGGGACAGGGCATTAAAGTCTATAATTTACAGCCTAATAAACTCCGTACTTGTGAATGGCATTAATCATGGTCACGAAATTCTCGTGCGGTATATAGTTTACTATACTGTGACTGGAGCCGGCAATCCACCGTCCGCCAGGTTTCAGCACATCCATGTGTTCTTTGACATCCTTCTCCACATCTGCAGGCGTACCGGTAGCAAGCGGCCAGGTAATGTCTATATTCCCATGCAAAGTAACCCGGTGTCCATAGCGTTTTTTATAATCACGGTAATCAATGCCGGACGGGTCCATGGGGGTTATGACATCCACCCCCATGTCCAGCAGCATTTCCACGGCATCGTCAATCTTTCCATCTGAATGAAACATAATGGGGACATTGGCATCGCGGGCCGGTGCCATAATCCGGTCAAAATGTGGGCGCCATAACTCTTCGAAAAGCTGCGGACGCACAAACATCCCTTTGTTAAAAGCAAAATCATCTGCCAGGAAAACTATATCCACTCCTTCCTGGATAGCCCGTTTAAGTAACTCCGCGAAGTAATCCGCGGAACGGGACATTAATTCCTCAAAGAGTTCTCGTTCCTCAAGCAACATAACCATGCAGTCATGCATTCCAATTACGAATTCGTAAAGTGTCTGAAATATACAGGCACCAGCTAATATAACGCCAATGTCAGTGCCTTTCGTTACCTCCACATATTCACGCACATACTGTAGTCGCTCTTCTATATCCTCCTCGCCAGGCCAGATGATTCGCTCCATATCAGATTTATTTTTGAAGCTTCTGTCATTAAGCAACCCAATGCTGCCGTCAGGCTTTATGGTCTTTATCGGTGTCCAGAAAGCTTCCATGGCTATTGCATCCTGCCCAATAATCTCGCACAGCTCGACATAATCTTTTGCATACATGGGACGGATTCCTTCTGCTGCCTGGCTACCTTTAGCCGGGTCACCACCCACACCGAGAGTATTACCCGCTTTCCGGCCAAGAAACTTTTCCACATGCTGGTCTTCAATTAGGATTTCAAAGTTCGGCACACGGTCTGTCTTCTTACCCCGCATGCACGCTATCAGACGCCTTTTATCCGGCTTTCCCATATAAGGTTCAATCTCCATTTTTATCCCCCTCCTGTAAAAAACAAACTAACTCATGCTCTCCACTCTTTACCAAACATGATGGCATCTCTCTCCTTAAGAAAGAACAGACTGCCACCCCGCGTAAGGCAAGGTTAACCTGCTCTCCATCCAGAATAATATTGCCCGTTTTCTTCCCCCCCGCAAGGCGCGGTGGGGCCATAACTGCCTCGCAACCCTCCGGAACAAGTATTTTAAGCGTAAACCTTTCCGGATTAATTTCCCAGGAAAGCTTGATGAAACCACGGGGAGTGACAATTTCTCCCCTGGCATGGGTAAGACCAGAAGGAACCACCCACACGGAAAACCTTCCATAACCCGGGGAAAGAGGGGTAACCCCTAATACCGTGCGGGTTATGTAGTTGAGAGGATGGGACCCAAACCCGAAACACAGCCCCATATTGCGCTCAAGCGCTTCCCTGGCCTCCCAGGTGGTGGTGGCACCATGTTCCAGCATATATCCCCATACATCTCGAATACGGTCAAGCACCGGTGCATCCAGGCATAAACTCTGCAGCGCTTCATGGTAGAGCGCCATCATATTAATGGCACTGGGAACATCACACAGTTGCAGATTCTCAGCAGCAGCAATAGCTCTCCGTAGCCTTTCCTCGTCTCCCATCCGCGCCAGCACTGCCACAGCATTAGTCGACTGGCTCACAACAGAACTTTTCCTGCCATCGTAAATACCGTCAATATATGCCTGGCGTTCCTCCTCCCAGAACCTATCAGTCGCAGCCTTTCTTATAGCAGCAGCATGCTCTCTCCAGCAATCCGCCCAATCGGCTTTCCCGTATGCTTCCGCCATTTCCGCCATCTTTTCCAGCCCCAATATCATAATTCCATTCCAGGCTGTTATCTCCCAGGAATTTTCCGCTCCCCTACCATATCCGCGCACGTCCATTCCACTCCATTCCAGCCATTGGTTACCGGGAAGATTAGCCAGTGTTCCAGCCGGACCAATATACTTAAATAATCCGGTAAAAATCCTGCGGCAGCACTCCAGCCAGAAGGGCTGTCGTTCATCCTCCCCTCCATAAAGCCAATCAAAGCAAATAATCAGGGGGAAAAACAAGGTGCTGAAAATGTAAAGGTCTTTCTCCGTTATGTTGTTAATATCCTTATCCACAACCGGAGGGAAGTTGCTCAGGATAAATCCGCTGGGAAGCTGAAGCCGGCAAAACGTATGAATCATCTGCCGGACCATTTCCACCCTGCCAAAACACTGCCAATAGACCATGTCCTGGAAAAACTCCGGCCATTGATTCTGTTCACGTTGGGCATCGCAAATATGCCAATCCTGGCATTTAACCATCGCCGTACGCCGGCATATGTCCCAGACACGGTTTAACAATTCATCACTGCAGGTGAAATTGCTTACCATTTCAAAGGGCGGTTCACTCTTTACCAATCCTACCTTATGGATAATAACCCTTGCCTTTTTGCGGGAATCTTTCAGTTTGTTGAAGTGTATCTCCAGATACCGGCAACCTTTGGTATCATACACTTCAAAACGTTGTCGCCCCTCCCTGGTTATATAACGGTCTGCGTAACGCTGTTCCGCTCCCGATTCAGGCATAAGCACAGTCTGAATACGGTTACGGCTTAATATCTCACCATGTCCGATATTAACAGTCGCCCCGGCAGAACATTCAATCTCTATGAATGGATAGCCCAGCATCTCTTCACCCAGGTCCACTACTATACCCACTCCGTCCCCTATTGTCTCTTCAAGTATGGCAGACCCATTTTCAGGATGCACAATGTTCTCTATGTCCCATGCTCGAATGCTGCTCATAGGATAGGCCACCATAATCTCCTTTGCCGGCTCGTAATCTTCTCCCCCCGGATTCCTTCGCTTTATTGAACCACTACTCAGCCCAAAGTAGGCCACTACTTTCACCGGATAAACAATTTTTCTCAACATGTGGGGAACAGTCCGCACCTCAAATTCCGCAGGCCAGAACTTTTGCGCGCCTTTAATTACCACGGCATTCACCCATTCACTATCATCGTAGCCGGTACTTTCCCAGCCAAGCGGGACTTTGCGTCCGTCCACCCACTCCTGCTGTCCATACTGGTGAGTCATATACGGAGTATCCGGTTTATACTCCTCCGCCCAGCGCGCTTTCCAGGATTCATCTGTCCCGAAAACAAGCTGTTTACTATTGCATTGCAGTATAAATCCACCCCGCACAGGATAAAGACGGGAAGTTTTGTTGTGCCGTTGCAGGACCAACGCTCCCACTACATTCTCCCCCTCACGTAAGTAGCAACCCACCTCATAGACATCAACCTGTTTGTATGCAGGATGGGTGACAATGGGTCCACGCCCAATTACTGTTCCGTTTATGAAGAGAAGATACCTGCAGTCCGCAGAAACATGCACCCGGGCACTCCCTGGTATCTTTTTTATATCAAAAGCTTTCCTGAATTGTACATAAGCATTAGCAGGTTTTTCCTCTCCGGGCAGCCATACCCACTTAGCCAGGCGAGGAGACCATGTTTTTGTCATTTTTCCCTCCGGTCCCTAATGGCCTAACTTTCCATTCTTCTTAAATGTCAGCATTAATCCTCGGTAGTCGGCTGTTGCCGGGTCCTTGTAGCGGCAATGGCCACGGGGGCTTTACTCTCGGTAAAGGAATCATCTCACTTCTGATAATACTACCTCTCCGCACTGCTCTTTCAATTCGACAATTCCCTCTCCCGTTTTCAGAAAACCCCGAGAACCCTCTGGCAGTTTGTAGCGGTAAACTTTCCTATCTGCCTTAGCTTTAACAATATCAACCACTATGCGGCCATGGGGAGCCGGGACTTCTGCATGAAGCTCCGGCAGGGATAAATCATCCGCGGGGGGGACCAGCAGGACCTCGCTCCAGAAGGGAGCCCTTATCCTGATGCCAGCCAGATACTCAAGGAAGTCACGCGCGGGTGTTGCCCCATGAATATGGCAGTAGCTTCCCGAGGAGAAAAATTCTTCTCCGCAGGTGGTTAATCCCGCTTTAACAGGTTCTCCCCAGCGGTCCCTGTAGTATTCCAGCGCCTGCCCGGTTTTGCCTGCTTCGATTAAAAATACCGGGAGAGCGGAAAAATCAAGTCCGCCAGAGCTCCGGCAACAGATAAAAGAGGGATGCATGATTTTCTCAAGACATTTTAATCCCCTATCCCGACTTACCAGTCCGGCGCGCATCAAAAGGAATAATGTTGATTCACAATATGTAGGTTCGCTGGCTTTACCATCACGCTCAAAGGCAACATTATCCCGGTATAAACCTGCCTCAGGCACCCAGAAACGCTTTTCAAAGGCAAGAGCGGCTCTATTCAGTATCTCCCGGTACCTCTGCGCACTCTTTGTTTGTCCAAGCCTTTCTGCCAGGCCCGCCGCCTCACGCAGGTTCCATATCCAATAAGCGTTAATAATGGCGTTATAGCCACGGGTAGGAGGGAGGGAAAAATCCCCCCAGGGTTTTCTCCCCTTCTTCTTAAAGGTTTCTCCCGGCTTATAAGGTTTGCGTGGTTCACCGTCCGCCCAGGAAAGGAAACGGCGTCCAGGTGTTTCGTAAAGCAAACCATCCTTGTCGGCGGAACGAAGTTGAAATTGAATGTGCCGGTCAATACGCGGTAGCATTTGCCGGGCAAACCAAAAGTCCCCCGTATGGTTGAAATACTCAACAATTTCCACTGCCCAGTAACAACTGCTTGTAACCATATTGAAATCATTATTATATCCCGGTGACATGGTGGGAAGAGAACCGTCCGCCATCTGAGACTGGGCGGTTAATTCCAGACCCCGGCGCCAGGTTCGCCAATCTCCAAAGCAGTAAAATGCCATGCGTAATGCCATGGCATCATCATGGAGCCAGTGATGCCGCTCACGAACCGGGTCTCCCGCACCACAGCCGTTCATATAAAGCCGGGTTGTTTCCAGAGACGCCTTCCAGATTTTATTCAATAGTCCATCTCCCGAATCAAACACAGCCGGCTGGTCTGCCGGTATGGGGGTCAATGTCTCACAAATGCCCGTCTTATGAATAGTCACCTGCCCGGTGAAATCACGCAAAATAATCTGCAGATAACGCGTTCCCCTTTCAAAAAAACCCTGCCATTGTATTCGGCCCGGCGGTACTTCCACCCGGTCCACATTCGGCATGGGACCAGACACAACCCCATCTTTGAGTCTATCTCCCCTGGCTATGTCAACGGTGCCGCCACTGGTACTCTCAATCTCAATCTCCAGCATCCCGGAGCGGACTGTCTCCAAATCAAAAACCAGGGAAGGATGCCCTTTTTCAGGTACAGTAATAGTCAAAGGCAGAATATTTTTATTTTCGGGAAGCCGCACCATTCCCCGCGGGGCAGCTTCATGGGTTTCCATCTTAGCTCGCATTGCAATCGGGACAGGCAATGGTTCATCGTCAAGCGGCTCGTTATTGTCGCGTAAATTCCATTGCCCCATTAACCTGCGCCACCGGTTTCGGGCAGCAGTATAATGCGAAGCTGCCGCTTTTCTCATCTCCTCAGTAATAATGCCATCAGCCACACCGGCAAAGACAAAATTAGCCGGGGGATATTTCTTCAGGGTCGGGTAACCCACATAGTTTTCCTGCAGCTTCTCAGGTTCACCATGCGCAAAGAAAGGCAGCTCTACTGCATTCTCCCAGTCAGAAGCATCAAAACTTGCCTCCTTCCAGCCGCGGGGCAATTTGTGCAATACCAGCCATTCCTGAAAATCCCCGCTATAACCGGAGATTTGCGTTGGATGTTGCCAGGCCTGAGCCGAAATAGTCTGCCAGGAAGCATCAGTGGCAAGTATATTCTTATCATCAATCCAGAGAGAACATAGCAATCCCGGGTTGGTTAATGTCCACTGCCCATTCATTACTCCCGGGCAGTGCGTCTCAAAAGCTATGCAATTCATGCCACGACGCAAAAACCTGCTCACTTCATGTCTGTCAATTAAACGGTGCTCAGGCTGGCAGGGTGTAGGCCCTGTCTGCACAAAGCTTCCGTTAACATATAATTTATAGCGAAACTCAGCAAAACACCAGAGCTCTGCCTTTTCAGGTATAGTCTCAAGCGCAAATTCCCGCCGGAAAAGCCGGAATTCATTGATTTTGCGGGGTGGTTCTCCCCATATCCATTTTGCCCGGGAAATTTTTCCGGCAATAGCTCCTGGAATGGAAAGCTCAACGATGTCCAACTCTGGATGCGTGGAGTTTATCAACCTTTTCCCTCTCTATAGCTATAATTTCTTTAGTGTTTTTTACTGATGCTCTCACTTATTCACTTATGTCTTTAAAAGAGACTTCTTTTAACAATCTCTCGCATATCCTTCTTATGGCTAATGTTTTATTATACATCTCCACACTTATTGTAGCACTCTCCCCCCGGGTAATCACGGGCATGGTATCCTCTATTTTTTTCAACAGTTTGATGTTTCCGGGTATGGGGTTTGCATTTATAAATTTCTTTATTTCCGGCAACATCCTCTTGATAGCTTCTATGTTCTCTTTGTATTTTTCCTCATCCACAGTGCTACCCGGTGCAAGCAACATGCCCTTCTTAGCTATTTTGTTGAGTTCCATTACGATTTCAGCTTCCCAGAAATCAACAGGGACTAAGTCTATATCATCAAAATAACATTTTCCTATGCTCGTAAGTGATATCTTGCCCAGATAAGCATTCCTGTCATTTTTGAATATTCCTGAATACTTTCTCCACTCTCTTCCCAGATTTCTTGCGCTAACCACCCCCACAGCTCCCAGGTATTTACCCTCTTTACTGTACAAGTTTATCACCAGCGCTGCATTTCCTCTGCCCCGGGCAAAAAAACTTGCCTTATATATTCCACCGGGTTTAAGAGGGCTGTAATCCACCCATATAATGCCCCGGCTACCTACTTTCCCGGAGAGCTCAATATAATTACTCCCACTATGCGCATCACCCTTGATGACTTCAAACTTTACTGCCACGGGATGTCCCGGAGCTGCGGTCACCTCACTCCAGCCCACTGGCCATACAATTGGTTCCTTTAACTTCCACTGCTTTTTTATAAGACTCTGCATCTCCTCAGAATTTGGATTCTTTATGGTGGTTTTTTCAAAACTGCCGTTAAAGACTTCACCGTTAATACTACCCGCTAAAAAGAATATGCCTAAAAGTAATATACCCATCCTCATGTTCATGTATTTTCCCTTCTTACTCAATAAC
>JALUVB010000297.1 GCA_027021085.1 bacterium | reverse complement strand
TGAAGCAGGGGAGTATTTGACCAGTTCTGCCCAGAAGGATTTTTCTACTAATTCTCCTTTACCTACCCCGGGACAGCTCAGGTCAATGTCTATCTGCCCCCTCTCTAAGTAAAAAGGGAAAGTCCTGCATTGGGATGGTCTTTCAGAATAAATACTGCATTTGTTATCTTTGTCCAGAAATATGCAGTATCCGTTCTGTTTTCTCATGAATTCTCCTTCATCCCGCAGAAACTTTTCCCGAGACAGTTTTTCTATCCTTTTAATTTCTTCTCTCTCCACTTTTACCCGGTAACTGCAGCAGAGGCCGCAGCCTTCTATACAGGCAAACCTTAAAGGCGTAACAAAAGCTTTTTCCACTTTACCTGCTTACTTGGGAACCTTTTCCCAGTCAGAAAGGAACATTTTCAAGCCGATGTCAGTAAGCGGATGTTCAAAGAGCTGCTTCATTATATCAAAGCGCATTGTGGATACATGCGCACCTATAAGAGCAGCTTCTACCACGTGCATGGGATGACGTACTGCAGAGACTATGATCTGGGTCTGGAACCCGTAGTTATCCAGCATTAATTTGATTTTTTCTACCAGTCCCATCCCGTCTTCCCCCACGGCATCCAGTCTGCCCACAAAGGGACTTACATAGGTAGCTCCTGCCTTTGCTGCCATTAAAGCCTGGGAAAGAGAGAAGTTTAAGGTAGCATTGGTCTTTATTCCCAATTCAGTGAGCTCTTTTACTGCTCGCACTCCTTCCCTTATCAAGGGAATTTTTATTACCACGTTCTCTCCCATTTTAACCAGGTCCTTGGCCTCTTCCACCATTCCCTTCCAGTTTGTACTCACCACTTCCAGGGAGACAGGACCATCTACCAGGGCGAGGATTTCCTCTGCCACTTCCCTGAATTTTTTACCGGTGGCCGCAATATGGGTGGGATTGGTGGTTACCCCATCCAATATTCCCCATTCCAAGGCTTCCTTAATCTCCTCAACCCGTGCGGTATCCAGAAAGAATTTCATGTCAACCTCCTTTTTTTAAACCCTAAATCTTCCGAAGCTGTCCTCCGACCCACGAGAAAGCGAACAGGCAGGTCGAGAGGAACCTTCGGGACAAAACTCCAGGCTCGAAATGTCTCCCTTTCACTTATCAACATATACGAACTTCCCTTTTTCTCGGGAGGAAAGGTAAGCGGCTTCTATTATTTTGATGTTCTCTTTTCCTGCCTCACCGGGAATGGGTGGTAAGGTATCTTCTTCCACTGCTTTAACAAATTCTTCGAATTCCTTCCGGTAAGGGTCTTCGTAAGGAATAACAAAAATCTTTTCCCCCTCTTCTGTAATTAGTTTCATCTGGAAATCTTTAAAAGGGCCTATACTGCGGGAGATAAGCAGGGTTCCCTTGCTGCCATAAATTTCCAGGTGGTTTTCCCGGTGCGGTATGGCAAAGCTGTTTTCCACCACTCCGTGGGCTCCTCCTTTAAATTGCAGGGTTAGCAGGGAAGTATCTTCCACCGGGTAGTCAAAAATTGCATTTGCCACTGTCCCTGATACTTTCTTGACTTCTCCCAGGAGAAACGATAGGAGGTCAATGCAATGAGAACCAACATCCATCAATGCTCCGCCTCCCCCTAATTCCGGGGTCTGGCGCCAGGCTCCTTCCGTGCGCGGGTACCAGAGAAAGTTCTGGATGTTTGCCAGCACAATATCACCCAGAGTGCCTTTTTCTACCAGCTCTTTTGCTTTCCGGTGAACAGGATGAAACCGCATCATGAATCCTATCATTAATTTTACCCCTGCTTCCCGGCATACCGCTATCATTTCTTCGCATTCCCTCTGGTTCAAAGCCATGGGTTTCTCACATAGGATGTGTTTGCCTTTCCCGGCTGCCAGGAGCGCATGCTCGCGGTGAAGGTAGAGAGGAGTGCAGATATAAACTGCATCTATCTCGGCATCCTCAAGAAGTTTTTCCACGGAATCGTAAGCCTTTTTAGCCCCATGCTTCCCGGCAATTTTTTCTGCTCTTTCCCTGTCTCTTACCATGACTGCTTCTAATTCACAGCCTTTTGCTTCTAATATTTGAGGTATAACCCGCCGGTCAGCGAATCCTCCTGCTCCAATCACGCCCCATTTAAGCATTTTAACCTCCTGCTTCATTCGTCAGGGGAAACCGCACTGCTTTACCCGTTTCTGCAGAATAGTATGCACCCAGTGCCATTTCTAAAGCAACATATCCCTCTTCTCCGGTAACCGGTGGTGAAGTATTCTTTTCTATACTTTTCACAAAGGATTCGTGTATCCTTATCATCTCTTTCCCGTCAGGAATTATTTCTATGGTCTCTTCACACCCGGGAAGGGGGTCCTTATTTCCGGGGATGTATATTCTCATTATCCCTTCCGAAGGCCAGTATCTCAAGGTGCCTTTATCCCCGAATATTTCTATGTATTCTCCTCCGAATTTCCATTCGTGCTGGGAATTGCTTACTTCCAGTTCTCCTATTATATCTCCTTCAAAGCGGTAGAGAGCCAGGAGATTATCTTCCACTGTTACTCCTCCTCCCTGGTGCACGAACTGCCCCATTTCTGCATATACCCGCAAAGGTTTTTTCCCCAGCAGGAAATGCAAGGTGTCGGTTTTATGCACACCCCAGCGCATGAGGGGGCCTCCGCCGCATTCCTTTTTATACCACCAGTCTTTGGAGAGAAGGCTTTTCCTTGCTTCAAACCAGCAGGCCACTGCCCGCACTTTGAAGATTTTGCCCAGTTCACCTGCTTCAATCATTTCTTTTGCCTTTAGTTCTGTAGTAATAAATCTTCTCTGGTGGCCTACGCAGAGTTTTACCCCGTTTTCCCTGCAGGATTCTATGATATCCCGGGCATCTTTCAGGGTAGTGGCTATGGGCTTTTCTACATAGACGTGTTTCCCTGCCTGGGCAGATTTTAGAGCTATCTCCCGGTGAAGATGCTGGGGAAGATTAATCATTACCACCTCTATATCTTTGTCCTGCAGAAGTGCATGGTAATCCGTATAGGTGCGGGGAACCTGGTATTTTTTCTGAATGGCCGAGAGCCTATCCTGGTTAATATCACAAACGGCGAGGAGTTTTACTCCGGAAGCCTGCGCAAGCGCATTTACCTGGAAGACCTCGAATACTGCTCCGCATCCAATGACTCCGTAATTCAACATCTTCTACCTCCTTACCCCGAATTTTTCTCTTTCTGCCTGGGTGAGTTCAAAAACTTTCTTTATTAGTTCAGCATCTTCCTCGCTCATTACCACGTCTCTTCGGCTCATTACCACCCGGGCTGTGGCTAAGGCTTTTTCCAGGCGGAATTCCACAAACTCCTTTCCCGAACCCCAGGAGAAGGAAGGAACAAACTTGGGAGGCATTTCTCCCCCAAACACATTACTTCCTGCCCCGATTACTGTCCCGGTGTTGAGAAGGGTGCCTATTCCCAGCTTGGCATGGTCTCCTACAAAGGAGCCTACTTTGAGCTCTCCTGAGTTCATCATTTCCCCGTTTATATATACTTTTACCGGGCCATAAGTATTTTTGAGGTCGCTATTTGTGCAGAGGGCACCCAGGTTTACCCATTCGCCGATGTAGGCATGCCCCAGGAAGCCTTCGTGGAACTTGTTGGCATAACCCTGGAAAATAGATTCTTCTACCTCGCCTCCTATCATGCTCACAGGACCGAATGAGCATCCTTCTCTTACCTTGGCTCCTACTATATGGGACTTTTTGCCTATTGCCGTGGGGCCCTGAATATGAGAGCCGGGGTAAATCTCTACTTCTTCGTCAATTATTATGGGGCCTTCTCTTACATCAAGTGCTACAAATGGATGTACAATGGCTCCTTTTCCTATGAATACTTTTCCTTTGTCTCCTATAATGCTTGCCTGACTGGAAAGAGAGCCGAGTATTTTTCCTCCCACATGCTGGAAGTCATCTTCAATGGCTTCCCCGTTAAGATTTATCAGGTCCCAGGGATAGTTTATAAGAGTGTCTTCCACTTCCCGGGAGGGCAAGAGGGAAGAGAGCTTCTCAATGAGTTCTGCCAGGCTGGAGTACTGAATTTTTCTTGTAGTCTCTTTCTTTGCCCGAAGGTAAACTACCTGGTTTCCCTTTCTCCCGCTTATTTCTTCTCCCTCCGGCTCCAGGGAGAAGTTTTTGTCTACCAGCACTCTGCCGTTCAGGAATAGAATATCATCTTCTTTCAATTCTTCCAACTTGTTTATAGAATATGCCCACCTTTTCTTCAGGGTAGGAATCAGGTAATCCCGGGTGAAAAGAAGAAAAGGATACTCTGGGAATTTCCGGGCAATCTTCTCCAGGAGCGTAGTGAATCCACACCTTAATTCAAAAGCAGGCCGGAAAAGCGTCAGGGGGTGAAGGTTCTTGTATCCTTCGTCTTCAAATACTACTATTTTCATTTTTTAACCTCCTCTCTCCCCTTAATAGGGCAGGGAAAGAATAATTTTTGGTTTTTCAGCAGTATTCTTAATGGTTACCACTACGTAGTCAGGATGTTCTGTAAGGTAAGTGACCGGGTAATCGTCGCCCGGTGTACCCAATACTGCCAACCTTAGCACCAGATTTGCCCAGTCGATATCCACTATGTCATTCCGGCAGTAGAGCCTTACCCTTCTTGCCCCGCATATTTGATTCATTCCCAGGGTCACTGCCTTGCGGGGGAAGTTGACCAGGTCTCCGCCTACTTCCGAACGGATAGCATTAATAGTTATGGTGTATTGATTAAGGTAAACCAGCCTCGGGTCAGTATAGCGTATGTTTGGTTCCGGTTCGTTAAAGGCTACGTGTCCATGCACTCCTATGCCTCCGTAACAGGTGTCTATTCCTCCCGCTTCTTCAATCTTACCTTTCAAGAGGTGCAGGTTCTCATGCGAGGGGAAGATGAGCTGCTCTTCCGGGATGTTCAATTCAGAGTCAATCTTGGAGAAGAAGAGATGTTCCATCTCGCCCCGGAAGCTGAGGGGATGAGAGGGAGGGATGGCTTTGCCGCTATCGTCGCAATATTCGTCCATGTAGAAGAAATAGCAGTTTTTCAGGCTTATCCTTTCCTGGTTGATAATTTCCGCCAGGATGGGATACTGTCCTACGGGGCCCACCGGAAGGATTAGTTTTGTCGCTTTGCCTTTTTCGTTATTTCCTTTTATTTCATCGGCAATAGTGCGGGCAAAATGCTCATGTAACTCATCCAGAGTATCCAGAACTATTAGCTTGCCTTTTGCCTTTTCCACCAATTCTTCCGGTCCCATGGAGAGCAGTTTTCTTACTTCTTCGCCTCTTGTCATGATAAAACCTCCTTTTTTATAGTTTATAATACCCTTCTTACCTGTAATGAAGAAATCCCCTTTCTCCAAATTCTCTTTCTAACTTCCGTTGCCTGGATATGGGAATTGCGAGGTTTTCTCCTGCTGAGAATAATTCCTGCAGAACCTCCCAGGAGAAGAATCGTACCGATGCTTTGAGATATATTTAGCCTTTCTCCTAAGAAGATAGAGCCTAAAAGAATGCTCCACAAGGGAATGAGAAGGAGCAGGGTTCTTACTATCCATACCGGCAGCCTGCGAAGGGCATGATAATAGGTAACAAAAAGGAAGACATCGCATATACCCATGGCCACCAATATGTAAGTAAGGTAGGGAATTCTTTTTAATCCAGCGGCCAGCATGTTGCCGTAACCTCCCAGGAAGAAAGCTACTCCGTAAAACGAAGTGGCAAATAAATTATTGTAAAAAGCAATAGTAGTATCGGAAACCTCCTGCAATTTTAGCTTGATGATAAAAGCATTGCAAGTGATTAAAAAAGCGTTCAGAATAAATAAAGCATCTCCCCAGGAAGAAAGGCGCACTTCTTTCAGGTTGATGTTCATTATCAGGACAGCTCCCGCCAGCATGAAAGCCATGCTTGCCCACTCTATTTTTTTAAATCTTTCCCCCAGGAAAAAGTAGCTGAATATTACTATGAAGAAGATATCTGTCCTGAGCAGAAGGGCTCCTTTAGTGGCAGTGGAAAATCGCAGGCCTAAAAAAGCAGCAGCATCCAGGAGGAAAGCAAAAAAACCAATAAGCAGGAGAAGATAAAACTGTTCTTTCTTCAAATGAAAAAGTTTTTTAATCTCTTTTTTACCTATTACCCATATACTCAGCCCCAGCACAGCTACCAGGCGGGAGAAGAATCCTACGGCAAAGAGGGGTACCTGCTGTACTGCTAGGCGGGAAAGAACAATATACACTGCCCAGATAAAGGACAGGAAGACAGTAGCAAAGTAGGGACTAATTCCCATTTGTCTTCTCCAGGAGAGTGGTGGTGGCATAGGGGACAAACCCTATCTTCTCACCCTTTGCCATCAGGCTCTTTGCTCCGTTTAGGTCAATCGGATGCAGAAATACTCCTTTTACAATCGATTCCGGCAGAGAAGAGAAGAGAAATACTTCTCTTCCCCGGGTGCCTTTAAAAAATAGATACAGCTTGTGCAATCCCATGGAGAATTTCTCCCTGGCCTTTCTCTCCACCTCCTCACCGGTCAAATTCTTTTCTATCCATTTTTCAAAATCGCTGGGACCTGCACCCTCGCTACATTCGGAAAAAATTATCATTTTCCCGCCTTTTTTTAATGCCCTGAAGCTCATATTTATTACTTTCTGCGTTTGGTAAAGGTCAATATCCCTGGGAAATCCTCCGGGTGAGAGCACTAATATGTCAAATTCTTTTTCCACTTTGACCTTGTTCATCCTGTCCACCAGTTTCTTTCCTTCCAGGAAGCTTGTTTTTAAGCTACCGGAAAAGATATTGGCAATCTCTTCCTCCTCGTTCAAAACAAATTGCAGGGAAAAATCTACCTTTATTTTATCGTATAATTTGCCCAGGAATTTCTGTACGGGGTTTTCCGCAAGTTTACCCGGGCCTGAATCAGGATGGATAAGAAATGAATGAATGTAAGTTGTGCTTTCCCTATCGGAGATACCCGGCAGCAGGCTTTTTGCTCCTCCCCCGTAGCCAAAAATCTGGTGGAGTTCTACATCTCCGATAATAATTTTCAAGGGAGCATTGAGGAAGGAAGAATTCAACTTCACGCTTACCCCGTCAATTTTTACCACCTCTCTGGTTTCTTCTATACAGTGGTTTTTTACCTTCACCCAGGAAGGGAGTTTTCCCAGGAGTTCCTCTATTCTTTCCTTCTTCACCGGGGTATGCAGTCCCAGGGCTATAAGAATAGTTGCTTTTTCTATCCCGTGCTCCTTTAAATAGGGAAGAAGGTAAGGAAATATAACTTTCCCCAGGGGCGGGCGGGTATTATCATCCACTACGATACAGGCCTCTTTCTTCCCTCGGCATAATTGGGAGAGGGGAGGGGTGTCCAGGGGAAATTCTAACTTTTTCTTTAGTTCTTCCCGTAAATTTTTGCTGGGGGGTAAGGAGCGCGGGAGGAAAATTTCTCCCTCCCGCTCCTTAATATCCAGGTCTAAGAACCCCTTTCCGTAAGGGATATGGAAAAGCATATCTATCCTTTAATGGAATCCTATGGATTTAACCATTAGCAGACTTATAGCGGTTACTACTATAGCCCCGACAATTCCTACCATGAGCGGTTTAATCCCCAGCTTCTTGATATGCCTGAAATCTGTGCCGAAACCAATCCCTACCATACCCATAAGTATAAGGAATTTCCCCGATTTAAGAAACCAGTAGATTCCCTGTGGGGTGAAAAATCCAAGCAGTTTGAAAATAGCCATACCAATATATCCGAAGAGGAACCAGGGGAAAGCTTTAAGTATAGCTTTTTTCCCGAGTTTCTTATCAGCTGATTCCTGTGTCCCTATCCAGAGGGAGACAAACAAGGCTACCACGATCATGAACATATTTCTGGTTAATTTCACCATGGTAGCTACCTGCCCTGCCTTATCTCCGTACATGTACCCTGTTCCTATAGTCTGTGGAGTATTATGCACAGAGGTTCCTGCCCAAACACCGAATGCGGTTTGAGAGAGGTTCATTACCTTTCCCAGAAAAGGAAGAGTAATGAGAAGAATAAAGGCAGCAATTACTATGGTGCTTACTGCATAGCTGGTCTCCTCTTCCTTTGCCTTAATTAAGGGGGCGGTTATGGCTATGGCAGAACCGCCGCAGATAGTGGTGCCTACCGAAAGTAAGGCACTCAATTTTTTGGGTAATCCTACTCTCCTGGCCAGGAAATAAATGAACCAGTATCCTATGGCCATGGTTACAAAGATGACTATTAAACTTAAAGGTTCAGCCCTGGCGATTTCAGTGGTGAAGCCTGCTCCCAGGAGCACTACTCCCCAGAGCAAAGGCATTTCGAATTTCTTCAGGTACGGTTCCCAGCGGGGCGGAATTAACCCGGTGTTCCTGGCCAGAGCCCCCAGAACCACGCCTACTGCAATAGCCTCAAACGGATGTGTTCCGTTTATTACTACTAAACGGTTTATCAGCATAGAGGCATAGGCAACTATCGCCATTACTATCCAGCCTACAAGAATCATCTTTTACCTCCTTTATAATTACAATTGTTTACCTAAATCCTGTATTCTTCAGGAGCGTTTTGGGAAGCATGGTATTTTTCCCAGGCTTCTTTTCTTAAGGCACTGATGGTATCGCCTCTCAATCCTCCTCTTAAAGCGCCCACGGAAAGAATATCCCGCGGTTGCACGTTGCCGATATTTGCCTTTGGTCCGTATTGCAGGAAAACTGCCTGCTGCTGCGATTTTTCCGGTGATTCTATCATGGTATTCTCCAGCCCCACTGCACTGATAATGGCATCCAGCTCGGTAAAGTCAACCTTTCCTGCCTTGTCCATGACCCCAATACCCTTACCGGATTCCCTGGCCTCGATAATCACCATTTTTGCCCCACTTTTCAGGTCCTGTTCCATCAGTTCAATTCGTTTTTCCATGGTTATTAAGGCATCCTTTTTGGGATCCTTCTTGCCCACCTCGGATATCACGGTAAATCCTTCTCCTATGCACATTCTAATTATTTCACTTCTTTTCTCATCAGGAATGTATATGGAGCCGTCAGAGAATTCTATGTAGGTAAATCCCAGTGACTTGGCGTACTTAAGATAACCTTCCAGTTCTTTCCCGGAGTAGCCTCCGGCTGTAAGTATGGCTACCTCGGTAAGCGTGCCTCCTATCATGGGGTTTATCCCGGCATTTTTGTAAACACTGAGTTTCTCTTTCAGTATCTCCTCGTTGTATAGTGCACCGGTGCCAAAAGTGACTTTTACGATATCGACAATACCGGCAGCTATGTTTGTCCAGTCTTCTGCGCTGCGGGGACCAAACTCCTTTTCTATTACCATTACCACTCCGGTCTCCTCAGGGATGGGGATGAAATCTGCAAACGCTCTGACCATAATGTCCTCCTTTCCTTAGTTTTATTAAACGATTTCTATTACCTCTTTAACTCCGGAAACCCAGAGGAAAGATTTCTGAATCTTTCCCCTTTCTAAAAATTTTTCTAATCTTTCCAATCTCTTCTCTGCAAGAAAAAGTGTATCCAGCCCGGGAACAGCCCATTTGCCGTAGAGAAGCATGCTTTTTCCTATCTTTTCTGAAGCAGTATTAAAAAGTGTTCTCAGCAAAGACTCTCTATCTTTTACCTCTTTATGTATTAGTCTTTCCCTTTTCTCCTCCACGTGGGGAAAAATTAGGGTAATCTCAGGGTCTGATAACGTGTCTTCTTCTGCCCGGAAAGAGGAGAAATCTACCATAAGTTTACTTCCCGTCTCTTCCTTCAAGTTTACGCCTAATTTCTCTGCCATCTCCGGAAAGTGGTATTGAAATGTATCCACTCTCACCGCATCTTTAAGTGCACCTTTGAAAAACTCCACCTTTTCTTTTACCCGGAAGTGTACAAATTCTGTGGAAAAAATTTTCCAGCCTTTCTTTAGGGCAGAAAGAATAAATACTGTCTTTCCTGCTCCTGCCCCCCCGGAAATTATCATTAATTTTCCATCCTTTACCAACGCACAGGCATGAAAAGTGGAAATATCGTGTTCTTCTTCCAGGGTTCTTAAAGCCCAGGCGGAAAGAACCCCCAGGTTTCCAAAGAGGGTATATCTCTTGTCTTTAGCTTCTTTTTTCCAGGCGGAAAAGCTCCCCTTAACTCTTAAATGCTTACCTTCTATTTCTAAAACGGGGGATTCTTCTCTATCTTCTACCTCCATATAGGAATCCATGCCTGCGGTGAAAGGGATAAAATCTACAGAGAGGAAGTTGGTGTCCAGCCAGTAGAAATCTTCCCTTTTTAAAAGATGGGGAGAATTTGTGGATACTCCTATTTTTGCCTCGCTAACCTTAACTCCTATCTTTTCAGAATACATGGTTCTCCTCGCTTATTTAACCTGGTCTTCCGGTGTAATTTTTTTAATGAGTTCCCTTGCATGGGCAAAGTGGGTCTTTATAGCTTTCTTGGTTTCTTCCCTGTCCCGCTTTTTGATGCTTTCCAGGATACTTTTATGCAGTGAAATGGCTCTATCCGGATCGATGACCAATTCCCGTGCATATACCCAGCGCAGTATGGAAGGGACAATGGAGTCAAGCACCTTTACAAAAAAGTCGTTATGAGAAGCCCGGGCAAGAATCTTATGAAATTCAGCTTCTTCCTTGGCAAAGGAAACTCCTTTTTCTTTTTTCTTCTCCATTTTTATTATGGTCTTTTCCAGTTCACTGATTTCTTCCCCGGTAGCCCTTTTTGCCGCCAGCTCCCCGATAAAAGATTCTATTCCTTCCCTGAATTCAATAAGATTTGATATGGTGGCCTCGTTTATCTTGAATTCCTCCAGCCTGCGTTGCAGCACTTTCCGCGGGAAACCGGTCCTTACATATACACCGCTCCCGGGAATACTCTCCAGTATTCCTAAATGAGTGAGTGCTTTAATTCCTTCCCTGAGGGATGTCCTGCTTACCTGGAATTTCTCGCAGAGAGTTCTCTCGGGAGGTAGTTTATCTCCTACCTTTAAATAGCCTTCCTTTATGTACCCGATTATCTTCTCTGCCACCGAGCGCGATAAGGATACCTTCTTTACCGATTCAAAATTTAGCTCCATTTTGGTAATACTATCATACCAATTTTTAGAAATCAAGCTGGTAATTTTTGCTCCAAAGTCCTAAAGTTTAACGCTGTGTGCGAGTTTTTTTGAATAAAAGATCCCCTGTTTAGTAGTGAGTAGCGGGTAGTGAGTAGCGGGGGGAAGGATAGTGAACAGTAAGCAGTGAGCAGTGAATAGTGATATGGTAACTCAGTATCCTGGTCTCTGGTTACCCGAGAGGGGAAATTTTAGCCGGGAGGTATCAGGGATTAGAGGGAGAAAAGGTTTTTTTAATCCAGTCCTTGATTTCATCTCTGGTTTGGCGGAAGGCATTTATCTTTTCATTTTCACTTCCTTCCAGGCGTGAGGGGTCGGGGAAGCTTTTATGGATGTGTTTCCCGCCTCCGGGAAAGATGGGACAGGTTTCATTTGCCTGGTCGCAGACAGTGACCACGTAGTCAAATTCGGTTTCCAGGAATTCATTTATACTCTTTGATTTATTCCCCGAAATATCAATGCCGATTTCTGCCATTGCCTTTACTGCGTGGGGGTGTACTTGGGATGGTCTGGTCCCTGCGCTGTATGCCTGGTAATAATCTCCGTATAAGGCTTGCAGCAGACCCTCTGCCATCTGGGAACGGCAGGAATTATGGGTGCAGATAAAGAGCACTTTTTTCTTTCTCATTATATTTCTCCAGAGGTGAGGCAGGGCTTTCTTTCTCTCCCTTTCGATTTGCATTGGGGCAGGTTAAGGTGGCATTTTTCAAATAAGTGGCAGGTTCGCTTGGATATTGAAACGAGCATAAGCATTACCGGTACTTCAATTAAAACCCCCACCACGGTTGCCAGTGCTGCGCCCGAGGATAATCCAAAGAGCATGGTGGCCGTGGCAATTGCTACTTCAAAATGGTTTGAGGCTCCGATCATGGCAGAAGGAGCGGCATCCTGGTAGGATAGCTTTAACAGTCTTGCCAGGACAAAGTACCCCAAACTGAAAATAAATGTTGTCTGGATAAAGAGGGGGATGGCTATCCAGAGTATGGTGAGGGGGTTTTTTATGATAACTTCTCCCTTAAAGGAGAAAAGAAGCACTAATGTAGCCAGCAGTGCAATTATGCTGACCGGTGTGAGATGATGCAGGAATTTTTTATTAAACCATTCCAATCCTTTAGCTTTGATAATCCACTTGCGGGAAAAGTAGCCGGCAATTAAAGGCAGTGCCACGTAAATTGCCACGGAAAACAGTATTGTTTTCCAGGGTATGGGCATTGCATTTATGCCCAGGAGAAGACCTCCCAGGGGAGCATAGAGCACCAGCATGGTGAGAGAGTTTATGGCTACTAATACCAGGGTAAGGCCATCGTTGCCTTTTGCCAGGTAGCTCCACATCAAGACCATGGCTGTGCAGGGAGCAATTCCCAGAAGAATGGCCCCTGAGATGTAACTTCGCCATAGTTCTACTTCCTGGCCTGTCTTGATGATTTCTGTCCCCGGGAGAAATCCTTTAAAAAGGTAGCCCAGGAAAAAATAGGCAATCAGGTACATGGTGAAAGGTTTAATTGCCCAGTTGATGAAGAGGGTCAGGGCCACGGGCTTGGGAGTCTTGGCGGCTTTTAACACCTCGGAAAAATCAATCTTTACCATGATGGGATACATCAGGAAGAACAGGCAGATAGCTATGGGGATGGATACCTGGTATATTGAAAAAGAATCCAGTCTTTCTGCTACCTGAGGAGCTGTCTTTCCCAGAAGTATCCCTGCCGCAATGGAAAGTAAAACATAGAAAGTTAAGTACTTTTCAAAACCTGATAGTCTTTTCTCTTCCTTAACAGCCATAATTACACTTTTTCTCCTTGTTCAATTTAACTGCCTTTTTTAATCTTTCTCTATCCTTTTTAATAATTTCTTCCTGGTTCAACCATTTTTTCAGCAATTCGGTCAATTCCAGGTGGTAATCTCTTATTTTCTTATGGTTGATTGAGTAATACACCCATAATCCCTCTCGTCTATCATGCACAAAACCTGCGTCCTTTAAGATACCCAGGTTGCGGGATGCCCTGGTCTGGGAGATATTCAGGGCCTGCATAATCTCGCATACGCAAAGCTCTGCCCTCTCTTCCAGGAGCTTTAGTATTCTTAACCGCGTTTCATCAGACAGAGCTTTAAAAGCTTTTATTAATTCATGCATCTTAAAAACTATCTTCCTATATTTGCATAACCGCATGTATTATACCAGGGGGAAACCAGAAAAGAAAGCACTTACCACTTACACCTCGGGGGTGTAAATATTGGTATAAGTGGTATTGGTATGAATTTTGCACGTATATAGGGGTAGCTTGTTCCGGGGAGAAAGGAGAAGGAGATGGTTTATGAGAGGCGGGGGAGTGTTAGGAGAGAATGATTGTAAGGAGGGGAAAGGAGGTGGCGTACAAATTTGTGCAGTTAGGGCAGTACAAATTTGTTACGCGGGAAAGATCTCCGGTTCTATCTCAGGGAAGGGGGAACTATCTAAATGATAAAAAAGATAGAAGGGCAGGGTAATACAAAGAATCAGATTATGGATGAAATAGTAAAGCTCCGCCAGTCTGTTTCCAAGTTAAAAAGGAAAGAATCTGAACGTAAGAAAAAGGAAAAGATTATAAAGCATGCAGCGGAAGAGTGGAGGACTACCTTTGACTCTATTACCGACTGGGTCTCCATCCATGATACAGATTATCACTTTATCAGGGTGAATAGACCCTGTGCTGATTTCTTTAAGATGAAGCCCCAGGAACTGGTGGGTAAAACCTGTTACCGGATTTTCCACGGGAGAGACGGGCCTCTTCCTGGTTGTCCCCACAAAGAGGTGCTGGAAACAGGAAAACCCTCCACGAAAGAATTTTTCGAGCCTTACTTAGGAATTGAACTCGAGGTCTCTGCTTCACCCATATTTAATAAGAAAGGCGAGATTCTTGGTACAGTCCATGTTACCAAGGATATTACTGAACGAAAGCGGATGGAGAAGGCTCTGAAAGAGTCTGAGGAGAGGGCCAGATTAATTTTAGAAGCAATAGGTGAGGGGATTTTGATAATTGCAGGCAGTGGGAAAGTCCTGTACGGAAACGAGATTGCAGCAAAAATGTTTGGCTTCCGTGAGATAGAAGAGGGAATAGGAAAGAATGCCTTTGATTTTATTCTGCCGGAATACAGAGAAGAAATAAAAAGAGATTTGAATGCAGTTATAAAAAGTAAGAAGCGTATTTTATCTGAGTATAAAGTCAGGAAAAAAGACGGAAAAGAATTTTGGATAGAGGTGGTAGCTAACAGAATCAATTACCAGGGTAATCTTTCTGCCTTGGTGACTCTGAGGGATATTTCCCGAAAGAAGGAGATGGAAGAAGAAATACTGGGTAGCGAGAGAAAGTTCCGTATGGTGACGGATGAATCGCTGGTGGGGGTTTACATATTTAGAAAGAATAAGTTCCTTTATGTAAACCCGGCGTTGGCAAGAATTTTTGGCTACAGTGTGAAAGAAATAGTAGGGAAGAAAGGTCCCCTTGATCTTACCTATCCCGAGGACAGAGGATCGGTAAAAGAAGTGATAAAGCGTAGAATGGAGGGGGAGTTAGACGGTGTGCATTATGTGTTCCGGGGACTAAGGAAGGATAATAAGGTTATTGAGTGTGAAGCTTTGGGAAGGAGGGTTGATTATCAGGGAAGCCCTGCGATTGTTGGTACACTCCTGGATATTACTGCGCGCAGGCGGGCAGAAAAAGAAGCCAGGGAAAACCTGGAGAAGCTGAAAAGGGTCCTGGAAGAAACTGTCGTAGCTATTTCCTCCACCATAGAAAAACGAGACCCCTATACAGCTGGCCACCAGAGAAAAGTTTCCGTTCTTGCCTCGGCTATTGCCAGGGAAATTGGGGTGATGTCGGATAAAATAGAAGGGCTTCGCTTAGGCGCCAGTATTCATGATGTAGGGAAGATCTCAGTCCCGGCAGAAATTTTGAATAAACCCACGAAGTTAACGGAAACAGAATTTGCCCTGATAAAGGTGCATCCCCAGCTGGGATACGGGATAGTAAAGGGAATAGAGTTTCCCTGGCCGGTAGGGGAAATTGTTCTCCAGCATCATGAACGAATAAATGGCTCGGGTTATCCGGAAGGCTTAAAGGGATACAAGATTACCTTTGAGGCCAGGATTGTGGCAGTGGCTGACGTGGTGGAGGCAATGAGTTCCCACCGTCCCTATCGGGCAGCCCTGGGGATAGATAAGGCCCTGGAGGAAATTTCGCAGAATAAGGGAAAGCTGTACGACCCTGAGGTAGTGGAAGCGTGCATTGCAATATTTGAAAAAGGATTTCAGTTTGCGGGAGAAATAAGGTAAAGAATAAGTAAGTTGTTCTCTTTAGTTTGCTAATAGGGGAGAAAGATGTAGAATGGAAGGAGTGAGTAGATTTTGCTGAGTTTAAGCGAGCATGGCGGTTGTTTCAATGCAAGACGAAGATAGAATATGAGTAATTCAGCCGAGAAGCTGAAAAGAGAGCTCAGGCGCCTGGGACCTGGAGAGCATATCTGCTCCATCTACAGGAATAAAGAAGAGCAATTGGCTGTGATTACTGCGTTCATGAACGTGGGGTTGGAGAGGAAAGAGAAGTGCATCTATATTGTGGAGGAAAGAAGCAAGCAGGAAATTATCAGGGCATGCAAAAAAGCAGGTATAGATATGGAAAAATATCTTGCCTCAAAGCATTTTGAGTTTTTGGGCAAGGATGATGCCTATCTGAAGAAAGGCTACTTTACCCCGGGAAGAATGATAGATATGTTGAGGCAGGCGGAGAAACGAGCAATTAAAGATGGTTTTACTGGGCTGAGGGTTACGGGAGAAATGACCCGGGTTTTTAGCGGGCTGCCGGGGACAGAAAAATTATTAGAGTATGAGTCCCGGTTGAATTATTTCGTTCCGGAAAGCCGGTGCATGGCAATGTGCCAGTACAACGAAAAGAGATTCTCTCCGGAGATTCTTCTTGAGGTAATTCGTACCCACCCTAAAGTTATTGTTTACTGCGATTTATGCGAAAATCCCTGTTATTTGCCTCCGGATATGAAGACAAAGAAAGAGGCAGAAAAAAAGACTTACCAGATGGTAAGAGACAACCTGGTGGAGAGAAAGCGAGATAAAGAAAAAAGTGAACGTGCGGAAAAGGCACTTAAAGAATCAGAGCAGATGTTTGAAACTATTTTTGAGAGTGCAGTGGATGGGATATTGCTGGCAGACCCGGAAGATAAAACAATATATCTGGGTAACAAAAAGATTTGCCAGATGCTGGGGTATAGCCTGGGAGAGTTGAAAAAACTTAAGGTTATGGATATCCATCCCCGAGAAGAATTGTCCTATATAATGGAGCAGTTTGAGCGGCAGGTAGGAAGGGAAATTACCTTCTCCCGCGATATTCCGGTGAAAAGAAAAGACGGAAGCGTATTTTTTGCCGATATTAACTCTGCTCCTATAAAAGTAAATGATAAGGTGTATCTAATGGGGATTTTCCGGGATATTACTGAACGGAGAGAATCCGAAGAAAAAATACAGCATTTAAATGCTGTCCTGCGTGCCATCCGCAAGGTGAACCAGCTTATCAGCGTGGAAAAGAACCGGCACCGGCTGCTTGAAGGTATCTGCAAAAACCTGGTTGAGACGCGTGGATATTACCATGTCTGGGTAGTGCTCATAGATGGGGCTGGTAATATCACTGAGAGTGCCGAAGCTGGTTTGGGGGATAAATTCAAAGCTTTTATTAAGCAATTAGAACGTGGCAATCTGCCTACTTGTTTTAAACAAGCATGGAAGAAGCCGGAAGCAATGGTAATTAAAAAACCTCTCTCCACCTGTCCGGATTGTCCCCTGGTAAATAAGTATCCCGGAATGAGTGCCATGATAATGCGCCTGGAAAATGGGGGCAAGATGTACGGCCTCCTGGCTGCTTCTATACCGGAAAGTTATATAGAGGAAGAGCAGGAAATATCCTTGTTTGAGGAGGTTGCCGGTGATATTGCCCTGGCTCTGCATGGGATAGAGGCAGAAGAAGAACGCAGGCGGACAGAGGAAGAAATCAAAAAAATACTGGGAAAGTTGCAGAAGATAATATACGAGATTACTCAGGCTATATCGGTAGCTATTGCAAAAAGAGACCCCTACACTTCTGACCATGCGCGTCGGGTTACCCAGCTTGCCTGTGCCATAGCAAAAAATATGGGGATTCCCGGAGAAGAGATAAAAGGCCTTCAGGTAGCAGGTTTGCTGCATGATATCGGAAAGATTGCTGTCCCCATTGAAATACTTAACAAGCCCGGGAGATTAAACGAAATTGAGTTTGACATAATTAAAGAACATCCGGAAGTAGGCTTCGAAATACTGAGAAGAATTGATTTTCCCTGGCCCGTGGCAGAAATCATTCTCCAGCACCATGAAAGAATGGATGGTTCTGGCTATCCGCAGGGTTTGAAAGGAGACAGGATTTTATTGGGGGCGAGAATACTGGCAGTGGCTGACGTAGTGGAGGCAATGAGTTCCCACCGTCCCTATAGGCCTGCTCTGGGGATAGATAAAGCCTTGGAAGAAATTTTGCAAAATAAGGAAAAACTCTATGATTCTGATGTAGTGGAAGCATGTATGGCAGTATTGAAAAAGGGGTTCAAGTTTAAAGAGGAAGGATAGTAAATTGCAGAAGGATTTTTACTTTTTCTCGGAGTTGAATCCTGAACCGGTAATTGAAGCTACGCTTGAGGGAAAGATTACCTACCTCAATCCTGCTGCCAGGAAGAGCTACCCCCGGCTTCTTAGTGAGGAGTCCCATCCGATTCTTAAAAAACTGGCAGAAGTCAAGGATACTTTAAAGGAGAAAAAGAAAGTAGTAAAAGAGTTGAAGATAAAAGATAAATTCTTGGAGATTCATTTCTGCTATTTTTCCCAGGTAGAACGGGTAATAATATGTGTGTGGGATATAAGCGAACGAAAAAAGGCTGAGGAAGAGCTAAGGAAATTTCTGCATGCAGTAGAGCAGTCATCAGACTGGATAGTTATTACGGATAAAAGGGGAAGGATAGAATTTGTAAATAAGAAAGTAGAAGAAATAACCGGTTATAAAAGGAAAGAACTTATTGGTAAAACTCCTTCTGTCTGGAAGTCGGACAGGCATGAGAGTAATTTTTACGATAATCTCTGGTCAACTCTTCTCTCAGGGAAAGCTTACCGCGGGGTATTTGCCGATAGAAACAGGAAGGGGGAGTTGTTCTACCTGGAAGAATCCATAACCCCGGTTAAAGATGAGAAAGGAGATATAACCCACTTTATTTCAGTAGGAAAAGATATAACTAAAGCAAAACTCCTGGAAGAAAAAGTAACCTATCTTACCAGCTACGATGTACTTACCGGTCTTCCCAACAGGGAACTCTTCATGAAAGATTTGGAGAACAGCATAGAGATTGCCAGGAAAAACAACAAGTTAGTGGCGGTGATGCTGGTGGATGTGGATAAGATGGAAAGGTTGAACGAAGCCTATGGTTTTGTTTTTGGGGACGAGGTTTTGAGAGGAGTTGCGAAAAGGCTCTCGGATATTTCCGACAAGAAGTTTATCCTGGGGAGGCTGGTAAGTGACGAGTTTGCCTTGGCTATTCCCAATATACGCAGGGAGCAGAAAGTAGCCAATATCTTAAACAAACTGCAGGAGAGTTTTTCCCTTCCCCTAAAAATAAAAGGAAAAGAAGTAAAAATAAATTTAAGCATAGGAGTGAGCTTGTACCCCTACGATGGGGCTGACCCGGATACACTATTAAGAAATGCCCGTGTAACTGTGAACAGGGTGAAAGAAGAGGGGGGAAATAACTTTCAGTTCTTTACCGGAGAAATGGGGAATACTGCGGCAAAATTTCTTTCTCTTTATTCTGCACTCTCTCATGCACTAAGCAAAAAGGAATTTATTCTCTATTACCAGCCTTACTTTGAGATAGAGACGGGTAAGGTTAAAGGAATGGAGGCTCTCCTGCGCTGGAAGAGCAAAAAGAGGGGAATAGTATCACCTGTAGAGTTTATCCCCATACTGGAAGAAACGGGCATGATATGGGAAGTAGGGGAGTGGATAATTGGGGAAGTGTGCAGGAAAATCTGCCAGTGGAGGAAGGAAGGTTTCTTAAATGTCCCGATATTTGTAAATGTGTCTCCTGTGCAGTTTAAAAGGGAGGGGTTTTATGAAGTACTCAGGAGAAAGGTAGAGGAATGTAAGCTTGAGAAGAGTTTTTTGGGCGTGGAAATAACAGAAAGTGCCTTGATGGACAATCTTGATTTAACCAGGGACTTGCTCAGCCAGCTTAAAGAGCGGGGAATATTAATCTCACTGGACGATTTTGGCACAGGGTATTCCTCCTTAGCCTACCTGAAAAAGCTTCCGGTGGATAATTTGAAGATTGATATTACTTTTATAAGGGGGATCTCTGATAATCCGGATGATGTTTCCATTGTAAGTGCAATAATCTTAATGGCGCATGCCTTAGGTTTAAAAACCGTTGCCGAAGGGGTGGAGAAGGAAGAGCAGTTGAAGATATTGCGCCTTCTGAAATGCGATGTGGTGCAGGGATATTTTTATACCCCTCCCCTCCCGGAAAGAGATGTTGTGAAATTCCTGAAGAAACAGGAAAGTTTATAGCAAGTAGCGAGTAGTGAGTAGCGGGTAGCGAGGGGAACATTTTAGACTATAGACCATAGACTTTAGACTGTAGACTGAGAAAGGGAAGATGCAAGAAAGTAGTGAGGGAAGATACAGAATACAGGCGGGGGCACAGGTGCCCCGACAGGCGCCGGGACAGGGAACTAACAACTCATAACTCACAACTCTTAGACCGAAGACCATAGACTTTAGACCGAAGGGAGCTCTACTTACCCCTCCAGGGTGTAAATAGAATAGTAAAGGAGAGAGATTCCTGCCTCTGCGGAAGAGAGGAATTAGAGAAGCTGAAAAATCTGCTATTTCCTTGCATTGACAGGCTTAAAAGTGTTAAATTATACTATAGGTTAACTATGCTATGATATGAGATATAGAAATAAAACAAAGGGAAATAATCGGTTAGACTATAAAAGAGAAATAAGGAGTTAGAGAAAACATTGAAAGCGAATAAAGAGGTTGCACTGGATTCTCGCCGACAGCTGGTGCTTTTACTCCAGGTAAACAATGAGCTTACCAGCATGGGCTCTCTAGATGATTTGTGCCGGCGGGCGGTTGAATTGGGCCGGGATAGGTTGGGCTTTGACCGCCTGTCCATATGGTTCAGGAGCCAGGAAGACCCTCAGAAGATTGTTGGTTCCTTTGGTACAGATGAAAGGGGCAGTATCCGGGATGAAAGAGGGAAAAAGGTTTTTGTCAACAAACCCGATACGGCAGAGAAAATACTAAATCTTAGGGTCCCCGGTGTCATTTGTCGGGAAGGTAATCTCTACAACCACGAGGGGAAAATTGTGGGGCAGGGAACCTGGGCATGTGCAGCGATGGGGCGCGGGGAAGAAATAATCGGTTACCTGATTACCGATAACCTGCTTGACAAACATCCCATTACAGAACCGGAGTGTGAACTTCTTGGTTTCTATGCCTCCATGTTAGGGCATCTCTGTTCCCGCATCCGGACGGAAGAAGCACTGAGAGAAAGCGTGGAGTTGTACGAGAGTTTAATCAAGAATTTACCGGATGCAGTGATAGTGACTGACTTAAAAGAAAGAATTACTTACATATCCCGGCATGCCTTGAGGCTCTATGGTTATAAAAAAGAGGAAGAATTAATGGAACGGAGTATATTTGAATTTATCTCCCCTGAAGTTCGTAAGGAGGCAGAAAAAACCTTTAGAGAGACACTGAAAAAGGGGTTTGTAACCGGCAGGGAGTATGAATTATTAAAAAAAGACGGGAGCAAGTTTGTAGGTGAATTAAGCATCTCCTTGCTCAGAGATAGTAAGGGAGAACCAACAGCCTTTATCTCTTCCATAAGGGATATTACCGCTCATAAACAGATAGAAGAAAAACTCAGGAGAGCCGAGCAGGAAAAAGCCCTGGTACTTGACAATATGAGCGAGCTGGTTACATTCCAGGATTTGGAGCATAGGGTAATCTGGGCAAATAAGGCAGCAGGCGAGTCGGTCAACCAACAGCCTCAACAGCTGATAGGACGTTACTGTTATGAGATATGGTATCACCGGAATGTGCCATGCGTTATTTGTCCCGTGGCAGAAGCGCGGGACTCCGGTGAGTTCCGTGAGGGAGAGGTGAGTACTCCTGACGGAAGGATATGGCTTGTGCGGGGATACCCGGTGAGAAATACAAAAGGGGAAGTGGAAGGGGTGGTGGAGGTAACCCTGGATATTACCGAGCGCAAGCGGGCGGAGGAAACAGTGAGAAGATTGGCTTACCATGACCACTTGACAGGGTTGCCCAACCGCATGCTCTTTAATAATCGTCTTCTCCTGGAGATAAGCCGGGCAGAGCGTCACCAGCGAATATTTGCCGTTATGCTGCTTGACCTGGACCATTTTAAGGATATTAACGATACGCTTGGACATAGTGTGGGAGATTACCTCCTGCAAAGCGTAGGGAAGAGGCTGACAGATATCTTGCGTAAAAGCGATACTGTTTCCCGCATGGGAGGCGATGAGTTTGTCCTGTTGTTACCGGAAATCTCCCGGGTGAAAGATGTGGAGAAAATTGCCGCAAAGATTCTTTCTGGTATCCGAAAGCCTTTTGAAATAGATAACCGTAAACTGCGCATCACCACCAGCATTGGCATTGCTATTTACCCCGAGGACGGCAAGGATGCCGAGACCCTGGTGAGAAATGCTGATATTGCCATGTATT
>JALUVB010000296.1 GCA_027021085.1 bacterium | reverse complement strand
GGTTATAATTGCCCAGGAATTGCGTATCAGAAAGCGTCCCATCATTTATGTACTGGGCATATACTTCCCCGTTCTCAAAGAGTACCCTGTAGCCGGTATTCCCTAGAACATTTTCCTGCAGGAACCCGGTATCCTGGTTGGAAATCTCAGAGACGGTTCTCCCGGCTAAGGGGGTAACAGAGTGGGTAAGCGAGAACTGCCTGCCCACAGTTCGTTTAGAAGTAACCCCGGAAGGAGCCGTAGCTCCACTAATCTCCAGTCTCTGGTTTGTTTCCTGAACCTTGGAAGTTTCCCCCCCTACATTCCACAGGCTGGTATCCAAATCATCATCGTTGAAATTATCACTCCACCTTACAATCTCCAGCTCTGCATAATCTTCGTTTCCGTAAAGATACACGGGGGACCAACCTGCCGTGGTGGGAATTTCTTCTGTGTCTGTATCTGTATTAGTTGTATCTCCGTCCCGGGTATAAAAAATCACATACTCAGGCTTGGCATGGAGAGCAATCTCCCTATCTGTAAGCGCACCGGCAGTTATCCTTACCAGGTCAATCCCACCGTAGAAAGGAGTGGTGGGATCGCCGAAACGCAAGGGAGGAGAGTTTCCATAGGTGATGTCACCTGGAGGGACATTTCTGGAAGCCTTAACATCTCCATTCACGTAAAGCACGAGATTACTTCCGTCATAGGTAAAGGCCACATGGTACCAGACCCCGGTAATATAAGTAAAGGTTACCTTACCACTCTTTACACTATAAGTTCCCGATGAGGTACGAATCTTTACTTCAAAGTGGTTTTGGTTATCCGTTCCCAGCCACCAACCTTCATTTTCCCCGTCTCCCAGGGAGAGAATAGTCTGGGGAGAAAGGGCTAAGACAGGGTTGACCCAGCACTCCACGCTTAAATTGGCTAAGTAAAGCCCTGAGTCCGGAGGGCTTACCTCTACATAGTTCCCCAAAGAAAGCCCCAGGGCTTTATCTCCCGGATACCCCAGCCTTCCCGTTAACCAGAGAGTAGGAGTACTTTTAAAGGTTCCGTTATATCCCCCGCCGGAAGAATCCAGCACTGTATTTGCATTTCCCCCCTCGTCCATATACCAGAGGCCCCTGGTATATGCTCCCTTTTTTAAAATCGCATCCTGGGAAATCCAGGAGATTTTATCCCATTTCACCGGCACAGAAGCATCTCTCCAGGAAGAGAAGATAATGCCCGTATCCACATAGGTGGTCCCCGGAAGGGCCAGGTAAACACTGCCGGGAGTGTCTGTGACATCTACATCACCACCCCACCAGTATTTTGAGACAGAGGTGCCGTTGGGGTCAGGCCAGAGAAGCTGCGAGTCTCCCGCTGACCAGTCTGTCTGGGTCCAGGAAAAGAGGAGCACAGGAAAGGCTAAAAAGGCAAGCAGGGAGATACAGGTAAGGTAGTAAGTGAGCAAGTAAGCAGATTTATTCCTTTTTCCCATCTTCTCTTCCCTCTTTTTTATTGTTACCTTATCATCACACTTTCCCATGCTATCTTTCACCCTTCTATTAGAAAACAATTTCCATGCCAAAATTAGACATCAGACCATAGACCTCAGACTTTAGACTTTTTAGTATTTTCAATGTAAGTAATCAACCCCCGTAGCACCTTGGCTGTTTCTTCGTACTTTTCATAAAGTTCTTCAAACTCTCCCTCCCTGAAATATCCTATATCTTTTGAGAATTTAATATAATAACCTAACTCAGCTAATGAGGAAGCACTTATATACAAAAATTGAAGGTACTCATCTTTATGTCTTCGCACAGACCCTTCCACTATATTAGCCGGCACTGAAACTGCTGCTCTCCTCATCTGGGAAGTTATCCCCCACATTTCTCTCTTTGGGAATTCTTTCGTGGTTTTGTATATAGCCAAAGCTAACTCATCGGCCAATTGCCATGCCTTTATCTTTCTATAATTTCTCGCCATCTCCTGTTCTAATGTCTATGGTCTAAAGTCTATAGTCTAATTTCATCGTTCATAAATGGTGGATATGGTATATTCGCCCAGCACTTCATCCTGCCCTTCATCGTATTTGCCGTTTCCGTTGGTATCTCTTATATACCTTGCTGTTACCTCAATACGGAAGAGCTTGCCCCGCACAGTAATCAGGTTGGAAAGGCGGGAGAAGGACCGGGAAGCGGTAAGAGAAGAAGAATAATAATTTCTCAATGCATTCCATACATAGCCTACGCTCCGGTAAGGCCGACTGCTGACTATATAATTTACCAGATTATTGTTATTGAATCCTGGTAAGGCATGCAAGACTTCCGTATCGGCAGTGTTTACATTTATCCTTCCGTAGATGCGGGGGAGAGGAGCCAGCACTATTCCATCAAAATAGGTGGCATTAGCAAAACTCCCCGGCTTTCTCACAGAAACCTGGATATAGGTATCGGATAGAGCATGCTCCGTATCAGAATCCCCCACTACTACTTCACCGTAATAGGCAATGCCATCAGCCCCCGGGATAAGGTAAACCCAGTTGGTTTCCCTGAAACCTTCATTCCAGGTATTGACAGAGATTTCCAGGGGAGCATCTTTAAGTCCCAGGATATAAAGGTTATAAACAGCAGTATCCGGGGAAATTCTTTCCTGCGCTCCCCAGGCCCAGGTAGCCTGGTCAGTGGAAGAGGTGTAGTAGTAAGGGGTAAGGAAGGGAGTATCAGGATGGGAGGCATCTATCTCGTTGCCATAGGGATCGGTATGGTCATATACCCACTCGCTGGAGGAGTTTGCCGGATTGTCACTGAACGGCTGCAATCCCGGAGAGGAGGGAGAGATGTCCCTGTCCCTGTATAGGGACTGCTCTGCTTCCAATCTCTTCTCGCTAATCGTGAATCTATCCGGCAGGCGGGCCAGGAGATAGTCATCGCTGCCGCCACCGGTGTTTATCTGGTAGATTCTCTGCCACTCGCTCGCGCCCCTTTCCGTCTCTCCTTTTACTCTCCAGAGCTCTCCCACGCTGGCAAAGGGGTTATCCTTGACCAGGAAATCAGTAAAGCTCGTCGAGCCCTGGTTGGCAGAGGAATTAAAACTGCCGGGCGAAGCCAGAATAGCCGTCGGGACTCCCCGTTTTTCATCATGAGCAAAAGAACCATCCTCTGGAAGGGTGGTATTTTCATTACTCACTGTGGTTAACCTGCTTCCCCATTTACTATTAGAATTAGGTTGAGTAGGGTCTTCTTTCTCCAAAGCTGTAAAAGCCAGGATGCTGTCTCCCATACTATATTCTCCCGGCGTGATATAGCTCACACACACCGGGTTGAGATTATCATCGTAGATAATTATAGTATCTCCTTCCCCTGCCTCATTCCACTCTGTGGCAGGCCCCCCGGAGGCATGGTCCCAGTCATCCGCATGGAAGAACAGGGCGGGAGCGTTTGTCCAGCCACTTAAGCCGGAAAGTGCAGGGTCGGGAGTCAATTCTACTACCGGATAGGTTTCTCCTGCTGCATCTCCCCAGGTGCCGGAGTCGTTCCCGAAAAGGGCTTCGTAAGAGGTATTATCGCCTGTTCTCTTTTCAGGCGATGTCGTGTCCTTTCGGTCCACCAGGACCAGGAAGGAGGGGTCTTGGGAAAGGTCTTTACCCCTTCCCGGGATAACAGTGCCTGCCGGCAAATACCCCCGGGAAATGGTTCCCGAGTTATTATAAACCTGCACCATCCAGCCGCTTAAATCAATATCCCGCGGACTTAAGTTTACAAGTTCCATATACTGGGACTGCTGGGAGAGGATGAAGTAGTAAACCCGGCATGCATCCTGTTCACTCACACCCCCGTCATGGTCCCTGAAGCCAATATCTAAGTCACTTTCTCCCGGGTCAGCTGTCACATCAACGTTTATCTTTATCCATCCATTAGCATCAGGTAGATAGCCATTTCCTCCGTTGTCATCCCAGGTAAGATTATTATCATTATCACCATCCCAGCCTATATCTATCCTCCCGGTTGCTCCTCCACAGTATACAGCCAATAAATATTTTCCCTTCTTCAATTTTGCATCCCCGTATCTAAGATGGATCTTGAAGCCATTTGTTCCTATACCTCCAGTAGAAATATAATCTCCATTGATTGACCATCCATCATTGGAAACAATACTCATTACTCCTGCAGATTGTGCAGCACCACTCGTCCTGAATTTTACCCAGGTTCGGGGCATTACTTCGTTTATCTGGATGCCTTCCACTCCGTAGTATTTGTTCCCGTTTTTATCGTAAAGCACGGTGGCATAGGAGTTCCTGTCCCGGTAATCAGCAATATTGGCCGCCAGCTGCAAAGCCATGGTATCTGAGCCTATACCCTCTTCCAGGAGCACAGTATCGATCACCGAAGACTCTGCCAGGTTCAGGTTCACCCGATTAACCCCGGAGTCGTTGATATCCAGGTCCAGGGAGTAAGGGGTGATAAATGGAGCAATACTGTCGTAAATGTTGTAGCTGGTTCCCTTAATTCCGGCAACTTTCTGTATCTCTTCCCGGTCAATGAAGGGAGTATCGGCATTTAGCCCGGCAGAAGTATCCAGGTACGGCTTCCAGAAAACGAATTCATCCGGTTCATTTACTCCTTCTTCACTTTCATCTATGCTCCCATTGGCATTGTTATCTATACCGTCAGTATCCAGGATAATAGAATCAGCATCGTCATCTGCTGAGGTACCTGCTACGCCATCAGTTCCATAACGATAGGCGAGTAAATTTTGTGCCAGGGTATTTGCAGTACTGCCATGCAGATTCCAGCCTCCTGCATCCAGGAAATCCTTGAAACTCACCCAGTAAGGAGTCCAGGCAGGGGAGGTTCCGCTGGGATTTCCCGCGGTGTTGATATTTATCTTACCGTTTAAATCTATTATCCTTGCACTGTAAACGCCCACAAGCTCTCCGTTCTTATTCTTCATTTCTACCCAGCTACCGTCAAAGGGAGATTGCGCCCAGATATCCTGGTTTGTATCCATGGTATCTGTTGTATCTGCCCGGTCTTCTTCCAGAAATCCGATGGCAAGATTCACTCCCCCCAGGGCAATAACCCTGGCCTGGGAGGCTTTTAGGTAATTAAAGGCTGCTTTTTCTTCCATCCTCATCTGGAAAGCAAAGGAAGCAGCCAGGGCCGAGAGGATAGCCATTATAGCCACCACGATGATTAAAGCCATACCGGAAGAAGATGACAAAGGGAGAAAGTGATAAAGTGATAAGGGTACAGAGTGACAAGGTCTTTTCATTTGTTCTTCCTCTCAAGGCTATTTATAAGTCCTATAAG
>JALUVB010000295.1 GCA_027021085.1 bacterium | reverse complement strand
ATAAATCAGGGTTGGGAGAGTTCAGGGTTTATGGAGAAATGTTATGATTACTTCCAGGAAAGAGTTATCCGGGCTTTCCCGCATCACGGTTAAGGTGGGCACCCGGGTAATAAGTCCTCCGGAAGGAGGATTGAAGGAAAGCGTAATCGAGCAGTTAACCAGGGAGATATCTCTTCTCTGGGATAAAGGATGTCAGGTAATCCTGGTGACTTCGGGTGCCATAGGTGCAGGGTTTCCGGAGCTGGGGCTAAAAAAAAGGCCTAAAGATATTCCCCTGGAGCAAGCTGCCTCTTCAATTGGCCAGATAAAGTTAATTTCCCTTTACGAATTTTACTTTAGAAAACACGGGAAAAAATGTGCGCAAATTCTGATTTCCCGGGAAGATATAGAAAACAGGAAAAGGTTTCTCAATGTTCGGAATACATTTATCTCCCTTTTAAAACGGGGAATAGTTCCGGTGGTAAATGAAAATGACTCTGTGGCTACGGAAGAAATACGCTATGGAGACAACGATCTGCTGGCAGGAATGGTCACTACCATGATAAATGCCGAACTATTGATAATACTCACAGATGTAAAAGGACTCTATCCACGCGTGGAGAGGGGAAAGACAGGGGTAAGTCCCTTAAAGGAAATTAGGGGAATTACTCAAGAAGTCAAGAAAATGGTTTCAAAAGAAAAAAAGGGGGCAGGGGGGATGGACTCCAAGCTGAAAGTGGCGGAGATTTTGAGCCGGGCGGGTATTCCTGTCCTGCTTGCAGATGGCAGGGAGAGTGACATACTTGCCAGGTTGCTTGCTGGTGAGGAGATAGGCACTCTCTTTCTACCCGCTTCCGAAAAATATCCGGATAAAAAAATGTGGATAGGGTATCTTAGAAAAGTAAAAGGATGGATAAGGGTGGACAGGGGGGCTGAGATAGCTATAAAGGAGAAAGGTAAGAGCCTTCTTCCTTCCGGTATTTTGGCCGCAGGTGATACTTTTCATGCAGGAGATACTGTGAGCCTTTTGAATGAAAAAGGGGAGGAGATTGCCCGGGGACTGGTGAACTATTCCTCCGCAATCCTGGAAAGAATAAAAGGCAAAAAGACTCCTGAGGTGAAAAAGATACTGGGAGAGCTTCCTTACGAAGAGATTGTTCACCGGGATAATCTTCTACTGCTTAAAGAAGGAGGAAACAAGTGATGAGAGAAGAAATAGAAGGTATTGCCCGTAAAGCCAGGGAAGCTTCTTATATCCTGGCTAAAGCGTCTTCGGAAATAAAAAATAAAGCATTGCGTTTGATGGCAGATAATCTGGAGAAAAACAGGGAAGAAATTTTAAGAGAAAACAGGAAAGACGTAGAAAGAGCTGCAGAAAAGGGGCTTACCGGGGCACTTGTGGACCGTCTCATCCTCAATGAAAAGAGGATTTCCGGCATGGTGAAAAGTATAAGAGAAGTAATAGATTTACCCGACCCGGTAGGGGAGATAATAGGAATGTTGCGCAGACCTAATGGCCTGCTGGTGGGGAAAATGAGAGTCCCCATTGGAGTAATCGGAATCATATATGAATCCAGGCCCAACGTTACTTCGGATGCTGCTGTGCTCTGTCTGAAAAGTGGGAATGCAGTCATTCTCCGAGGCGGTTCCGAATCTTACCATTCTAACCAGGCCATAGTAAAGTATCTCAGGAAAGGATTAAAAGAGGCTGGGTTGACTCCGGAAGCAATTCAGCTTATTCCCTTCCTGGAGAGGGAAGCGGTAAAGTATATGCTAAAACTCAATAATTATATTGACCTCATTATCCCTCGGGGAGGAGAAGGTTTAATCAGGGCTGTGGCCGAAGAATCACTTATCCCGGTAATAAAACATTACAAGGGAATCTGCCATGTTTATGTGGATGAGTATGCTGACCTGGAGATGGCTATTGAGATATCCTATAATGCCAAGGTGCAAAGGCCCGGTGTATGCAATGCCATGGAAACGCTGCTTGTCCATGAAAAAATAGCCCCGGAATTCTTGCCTCCCATGATAGAAAAGTTTAAAGAGGCCGAGGTTGAAATGAGGGGATGCGAGAAGGTGCGGGAATTGGTTAAAGGGATAAAAGAAGCCAGAGAAGAAGACTGGTTTACTGAGTACCTTGATTTAATCCTCTCCATAAAAATAGTAAAGAATATTGAGGAGGCAATTCATCATATCAATTTCTACGGTTCCCACCATTCTGATGCAATTGTAACTAACCACTATGCGATGAGCAGGAAATTCCTGGAAGAGGTGGATTCAGCTGCGGTTTATGTGAATGCTTCCACGCGGTTCACGGACGGAGGAGAGTTTGGTATGGGAGCTGAAATAGGTATCTCCACGGATAAACTACATGCACGGGGGCCGATGGGAATCGAAGAGCTTACCTGTTACAAATTTATCATCTTTGGCAGTGGACAGGTTAGAGTATAGCCT
>JALUVB010000294.1 GCA_027021085.1 bacterium | reverse complement strand
TGAGGTCTGGTGAGAAAGATAGCCATATATGTGCTTCTCCCCGGATTATCGGCCGGTGGATAAGCACGTACTTACCGTCAAATTTTCGGGGGAATAAGGAGGCATCTTTGTCTTCCGGGGGAACCAGGGGGCCTACCCGTTTGAATTCCTTAAAGTCTTTTGTGAGGGCCAGGGAAACCAGGGGCCCTCCTTTTGAGAATGAGACATAAGTTATGGCAAAAGCTTCTCTATCTTCCAGGTAAACAATACGGGGATCTTCTATTCCCCAGCGTTCTTCCTGGTAAGTTCTTTCAGGCATCATGGTGGGCTTGGGATCTATTTTCCATCTTGTCTTTCCGTCCTCACTTGTGGCAATAGTAAGATGGGAAAATCCCCTGGAGTCTTCTACCCGTACTAGGAGAATCGTTTTGCCGTCTAAGTGTGCAACTCCCGGATTGAAAACTCCTGCCACAGGATAGGGCCATTGTGCAGGAGTCAGTATAGGGTTATGTGCATACCGCCTGAAAAGTGAGAGAGAAGCATTTTCCCGTGCCATAAATTTACCTCCTCAGCATAATTAAATTAGGAGATTTTAATCTATCTTTGAATAATATTCAAGTCCCTAAATGAAACACGAAATATCTAACCGAAGCAAAAAATCATACCAGGCCCCTTCTGCCCGGAATCGGAAGCCTAAAAAACTCCCGCCGTACAGTATCTGGCGGGGAAGGTATCACAAAAAATATTATTCTACTTTTTTCATGGGTTTGCCACAGCATTCCTTCGGTGTAGAGGAAACTTTTCCGCACTCTTCACACTTGTAGGTGGCCTCTTTTTTAGGACCGCATCCGCAACTCTTGCACATACTTTTCACCTCCCCTCCAAGGATTAAAAACTCAACCAAGTTATACCATATGGTGAGGGAAAAAACAAGGTTAAGTCCCATTTCATAAAGCATTTATAGCCGTCTTCCTTTTGTTAGTTTTATAAGGGGGCTTCCCTTTTTGGGGGATAATTGTAAGAGATTGTCCCGATTATTTTCATTCGATCAAAAAGGATGCAAAGAATATTCTTTTTCGCCATTATGTGTGGTATATTAGGGCTTCTGGAGAGGTTTAGAAGTGAGTATTGATGCACAAAGAGCATGCTTATCTTTGAAATTGTAGAGTGGGTTTTATCCGGAGTAATTTCTATGAAAACTAAAGAAATCTTTCTTGTGCCGCATTTCCATTACGACGTGGCTTACTGTGATGCTTTTGTCGGGTATCTGCCCCGCTCCCTGGATAACCTGGTAGAAATGCTTCGGCTCATGGGAAAATACCAGGAGTTTACTTAGTAGAGCAGACAATCCTCCTGGAGGTTTCTCCGGAGAATGTGGCATTGAGTTATCTAAAAAAGGAAGGAGGGGACTTAATCCTTTGCCTCTATGAGGCAGTGGGAAAGAGAATTAGGGCTACCGTTAGCTTGAGAATCCCGTTATGCGTGAGTGAAGTAAAAGAAACCGATTGCCTGGGAAGGGGAAATAAAAAATACTCTATTAAGGGAAATACCTTCTCCTTTTCTCTCTCCCCGCATGAAATTAAAAATTTTGTATTGAAAAGTAATTTATAATGTCAGGGGGAAGATAACAATTTGAGAGGGCAAACAATTTATTGCCCGCCGGATTTTCATTCCTTTCCGCTTCTCTGAAAAAGGAAGGGAATTAGCTGACGGAGATGTTTCAGCTGAAATTCGGTCCCACGGAGCATGATTGAGAAAAAGCTGTGTGGATTTCATGTTATGTAGGACAAATCCATTGTATATAGCACAGGTTAGTTTTCTTAATAATGGGTTTCTTTTGGAAATTACATATGTTATATTGCAGATTAAATAAGGGAAAAAGGATATAAAGCTGTTTTGGTTTCCTATGGGCGGGAAGAGTATAATTAGGTTCTGAGGATACATAAAGGGAGTATAGAAATGAAAGAAAAGATTGAGCTTGCAGAGGCGATTGGAAGGGTTTTGGGTACTCTTGAAAAAAGGCCGGAGAAGAATATTTTAAACATATGGCAGGATTTGGAGGCAGGGAAAAGGCCGCGATTTTCCCCGCTTACCATCGGCCGCCAGATTGACCCCGGGGAGGAGGAACCCGGAGAGGGAAAAACGCCGCAGGAAAAACTTGCCCGGGAAATTCTTAATCTGTTGAAGCCTTTGAAATGGGAAAATCCCGTATCTCCGGTTTTGACTCTGGGGACAGGGGAAGGAACAGGGTTTATGGCGGCGGGATTCGGGGTGAAAATCTCTTCGGACCCTAAGTATGCGGGGGGAGTGGAGAAGCATGTATCAATGGAGGAAGTAGAGAAAATGGAAGTCCCTTCTCCCGAGAAAGAAGTGCGCTTCCAAAAGATAAAGGAGAAGATAGATTTCTACCTGGAGTATACACCGGAGGATTTTAAACTCGGCCTTCCCGATATGCAGGGTCCCTTCAATATTGCCAATGCTGTTGTGGGTACGGATATATTTTTCCTTATGAATGATGCCCCGGAAAAAGTTCACCTTTTAATGAGCATGGTAACAGAGTATTACATTCGCTGTTACAAACTATTCCGGAAATGGATTCCTGAAAACCGCTGGGTAAATTTTATCGGTGTTACCAAAAGAATTTCTGAATGTTCGGTAAATTTAATTTCGGAGGATTTGTACAAAAAATTTGTGGCTCCCTATGACCGTAAATTGACGGAATTCTGGGGAGGAGAAGTTGCCATTCACCCCTGTTCAGGTCCCCATGTATTCA
>JALUVB010000293.1 GCA_027021085.1 bacterium | reverse complement strand
GGTCTAAAGAAAATGAGTAAGGCGAGTAAACTTGAGGCCAAATATGATAACAAGGCTACTTTTCTTTCTCTTTTTCAATCATCCGGGGAATAACAATGCCTTCCCCGGGGCGTATTATGCGGGGAGTAATGAATACTAAGAGTTCACTTTGCACAAGCTTTTCTTCGGTTTTCCTGAAAAGCAGGCCGAAAACGGGAATACTTCCCAGAAACGGCACCTTTTCCACGTCTTTAACCAGGCTATTCTGGTAGAGCCCGCCTATCACCAGTGTGCCCCCGTTTTTTACCAGGACCTGTGTTTTTACCTTGCGGGTAGAGAAAACAGGGAGCGAGGCTACCATTGTATTATCAGGCCCCTCACTCGTATTGCCAAAGACTACATCCTCATGCCCTATTATCCCGCTTACTTCGGGTTCAACATCCAGGAGTATAAAATCGTTCTCCTGAATATTTGGTGTTACATTCAATGTTACTCCGGCAGTTTTAAACTCCGTGGTAAGCACGGTGCGGGTACTCACCAATTTGGTGGTTTGAAATGGAATCTCCTGCCCGGAGATTATGGTGGCTTTTTTCCCGTTTATGGTGACGATACGCGGGTTGGCCAGAAGTTTGGCTTTACCCTCCTGTATCAAAGCCTGAATGCGTGCATCCAGAAGAGTTTTTCCTATTTTGATTCTATCAAAGAGGAGGTCAACGCCTTTATCCCAGTTTAAATTAAGGAAATCAAATTCTCCCTGGTATAGAGGTGCTTCTTCTCCGCCTCCTCTTCTTGCTTTGGGTGTGCCGGTTTCTGAGTAATAGTTGCTGGCTATGGGATTGACTGTGTGCCTTTCCCTGTCATAGCCCCATCTTACTCCGATTTGTTTCCCTGAACGTGTGGATACTTCTACTACTTTTACCTCTATCATTACCTGGTCGGGCAGTACTGCCCATAAGGAGTAAGGAATAAGCAGGATAAAGAGGAGAGGTAAAATTCTTTTCATCTTTTTAAGCAGGAAATTACTTCCCGGGTGATATCCGGGACGTTTTTCATGCTTCCTCTTTCCACAATCAGGTCGTAGCCTTTTTCCTGGGCAAAGTTATGTAGAACATCGAATATGTCCTGGTTTATCTTATTCAGATAAAGCCAGAACTCGGGCTCTTTTTCCGAGTAGGAGGATAATTTCTTGGAGAGGGGATGTGAATTGATTACCTTTTCCATGTTTATGGAAGCAGGGTGCTTGAAGTTAAAGGGGTCACCATAGTACACCTGGCTGGGCCTGAGTTCTGCGGCGGAACCGGCTAAGGCAAGAAAAATAACAAAGAAACCAATGAGCACAAATTTCATTTTACCTTTTTCCAGTTTTCTCCGTAATCGCGGGAAAGCCATAAATTTGCTCCGTCATAAAAGTATACCACACCTTTCTCCCCTGCGGATAGTGCAACAGGAGAAGGTGGAAGCAGTGCCTGTGCTCTTAATGGTGTGTTTAAAAGGGTGAAAAGATTAATCAGCAACAGAAAACCTACTACTATCCAGATAATTTTTTCTCTTAACTTCATTTCTTTGCCTCCTGGTTATTATTTTTTAGAATAAGGTAATCTACCGAGTGCACCTTGTCTTTCTCTACGCCCCTAAAAACTATTGAAAAGGGTATGGATTCTCCTGCCGGTATTTCTCCCAGCCAGATACTTTTAGAAGAAAGTATGCGGGCGTAGAAGTCGTATAGTGTGACTAATAATCTTACTTTCTTAGCTTCTTTTGTCCCTTTGTTTCTTACTTTGCCGCTGACAATTATTCCCAGGCGTCTCTTTATGCGAAAATTTTTAAGTTCGCCGCTTTCTGCTTCCCATTCTCCTTTCCATATCTTTTCCAGGGATAAGATATTCTCATCTTCCACTTCCAGCAGGAGAGGTGCTGGCTCCAGGGTAGAATTTCCCAGGCGGGAAGCAATGGCGGGATTGTTTATTAGAGAAGGATCAAGTTGCACTGCTTTCTTGTAGAGGGAAAGGGCTTGTTTTTTCTTTCCTTCTTCCCAGTAAATGTTACCCAGGGTAGCATATAATCGGGAGGGAGGCATCTTTTTACCCAGTACTTTTTCGTAGGCAAGAGATAGCCCTTTTATTTCCTCTTCCATCTGGGAAAGATAGCTTTTGCCTTTCTCTTTCTTCCAATTTTCTATGGCGGATGCCACTTCTTTTCTATGTTTACCTTCCGGAAACTTTCGGAGATAGTCTTCCCATACTCTTATGGATTCGTAAGGATTACCTATTTTTAGGTATGTTTTGCCCAGGAGATAGGTGATTTCTGGCGCATAGGGAGAGGAGGGGTTTTCAGAGAGGAAAAGCTCGCAGGCAATAATAGCTTCCTCGAATTTCTGTTGGGAAAGCAGGTTTTCTATGGAAGGTAGCGGGCTCACAGAAGAAAGACAGCCGACGAGAAAGACACCAAGTACAAAAATAAAAAATCCGTTTTTTACCATTGTTTGTATATTATACCATCCTTGCAGAGATAGTCACGATGGTAACTAATGCCATAATTTTTCCCTGCTGAATCCTCCCAACATAGGCTGGGCTGTGGTTCAAGGACAAATCCAGAATTCTAAACACCAAACTCTAAATAACGCTATGTGCAACTTCTCTTTTGAATGCCTAAAGATTACTGCCTTCACAGGTGGGCAACACCCTTATTGATTGGATACCCACCTGTCTCCTGAGATGAGCCGGGGAGGCGGGTATGACAGGTAGAGCCCTAACATCTCTCAGAAGCTCTCCCAGGAAACCGAGAAACCAGGACTACCAGGGAACCAGGATACCAACCCACCATTCACTGTTCACTATCTTCCCTCACTACTAACTACTCGCTACTCACTACTATTCACTATTCACTATTCACTATTTACTGTTTACTATACTCCCTGTCTAAAGTCTATAGTCTATGGTCTAAAGTCCAAGAGTTGTGAGTTATGAGTTGTTAGTTGTTAGTTCCACCTGTGCCCCCACCTGTATCTTGTATCTTGCATTTCCCCTCCCAGTCTAATGTCTCAAGTCTATAGTCTAAAGTCTTGCGTGGATGCCTGCTTCCGCAGGCATGACATGCGGGCTGGTTTTTCCCTTTTTTGCTTTTCTTTTGTTATTCCTGCGAAATCTATCCCCTTTACCGAGAAACCAGGATACCGAGTTACCATTAACTGCTTACCATTTACTGTTCACTGCTTACTGTTCCCTATCTCCCGGTCTAACGTCTAAAGTCTAAGGTCTATAGTCTATCTAAACTCTTACCTTCTCTGAAATCTTCTCTCTAATTCTTCCCAGGTGATTATTACAAATACCGGCCTGCCGTGGGGACAGGTTACTATTTCTCTGTTTTCTTCCCACATTTTCATAAGGTTTTCCACTTCTTCCTCTTTCAGTGTGTCTCCTCCCTTTATGGAAGCCTTGCAGGAAAGCTGTTTTATTAAAGTTTCTATCTGTTCCGGTAAAGAAATGCCGGTAGGAATTTTTTTAATTTCATCTAAGATATCCGAGAATGTCTTCAGAGGATCAGTCTTCCCGGCAATCAGAGAGGGGAGAGAAGAAAGGAGATAGGTGCGTGCGCCAAACTCCTCCAGTTCCACGCCTATTTCAGCTATAGACTGCCAGTTTTCCCTGATGATGGTTTCTTCCTGGGGAGAAACCTCTACGGTAACGGGAAAGAGAAGCTTTTGCTTAAGTACCTGCTTTCCCTTTATTCCTTCTCTCCATTTCTCAAATATCAGCCTCTCGTGAAGAGCATGTTGGTCAATAACTAAAATACCTTCTTTTATTTCCCGGAACAGATACGTGCGGTGCATCTGGGTAAAGGGAATAACCTGGTATTCCTTTCCTTTTTCCTTTACTTCAAAAGAGAGGCCTAATGATGAGTCTTTTCTGTTGCTGGGGGTTGGGGTAGGGGAGGAAAATACCCGGACATTTTTCAAGGGGAAAGAGTTTTGCAGGGCTTTCCTTACTGCCTCAAAAACTATGCCTGGCTGTTTAAATTGTACTTCGTCTTTGGAAGGATGGACATTTACATCCACCTCCTGGGAGGGCACATTCAGAAAAAGATAGATTATGGGGAATTCATCTCTTCCCAGGTAGGTGGAATAGGCCTCCCGTACTGCACCCCTGAGCACTTTGTGTGTAACAGAACGATTATTCACGTAAAAGTAGTAAACAGGAGATTTCTTCCCCTGAGCCGGGGAGGAGCACCAACCGGTTATCTCCATCCCTTTCCAGGAGAATTCAACCGGAAGCAGATTGTTTTTCCATTCTTTACCCCATATGTCCTGAATTCTTTCTATGATTTCATTCCTGCGGGGAGAAAAGAAAACCTCTTTGCCGTTGTTTTCCACCTGGTAGGATACTTTCAAGGAAGAGAGTGCTTCGCGCACTACCACTTCCAGAATTTGTTTCAATTCCCACTGGGGTGAGTGGAAGCTCTTTTTCCTTACCGGGGTATTAAAAAACAGCTCTTCCACTTTTACCTGGGTCCCGGGTGGAAGATTAACTTCTTCCACTTCTACAATTTTCCCGCCTTTTGCTTTTACCCGCGTACCCTCTTCTCCGGTAGAAGTACTCAGGGTGGTAAGGGATACAGCGGCAATACTGGGCAGTGCCTCTCCTCTGAACCCATAAGTGTGAAGCCGGGAAATATCCCTTACATCTTTTATTTTGCTGGTAGAGTACCTTTCAAATGCCTGTAAAGCGTCTTCTCTATCCATCCCCTGCCCATCGTCTCTCACCACGATTTCTTTCACCCCGCTTTTTACCAGGCTTATTCGTATGTTTTTACTTCCTGCATCCAGAGAGTTCTCGACAAGTTCCTTTACCACTGAGTAGGGGCCAAGGATAACCTCGCCTGCAGCGATTAGTTTTACGGCATGTTCCGGGAGTTTCTTAATCTTGCCCATGGGCTAATTTTACCAGAAACAGTTGAGAAGTGCCGGGAATATTTCTATTCTCCGGCGGCACGGATTCCTGTTTCCGATTCCGACTTTACCTCGGGGAGGGATCTTTTAGACTATAGACCATAGACTTTAGACTGTAGACTGGGGGGACAGTGAACAGTAAACAGTAAATAGTGAACAGTAGCGAGGGGAGCAGGAAAGACTATAGACCATAGACTTTAGACTGTAGACTGGGAAGAGGAACAGACAAGATAATAGTAAGCAGTGAACGGTGAATGGTGAGAAAGTAGCGAGTAGTAAGGGAGATAGGTTCCTGCCCACCTGCCTGCTCATGCCTGCGTATGGATTTTCTGGGGTTAACAGTCTAACGTCCAGGGTCACTTGCCGCTATGGAGCTCCAGCGGAATAGCGGTCAAGTGGAGCGCCTTGTTAG
>JALUVB010000292.1 GCA_027021085.1 bacterium | reverse complement strand
AGATTTCCGGGAAAGGGATACTGGAAGGCAAAGTAAAGCTTCTTATCATCGTAGGTAACATAGACAAAAGTCTGATGCGAGACAAGTTTGCCGTAAAGGTCCAAGAACCCGGTTACCCCGCTTGCCTGGTCCCACTCCCCCGGGGTCATTTTCCCGTCTATCACCGGCGGGGCCTTGGTCCTGCTGATGCTGATTACCGGGAGCGAGTATTCTCCTGCATAGGAAGGTAATCCCGCAAAGAAAACAAATACACCGACTGATAAGAATAACCCTTTTAACAATCTATCCACTGCTGCCTCCTTGAGAAAGAGCAGGGGAAGAATACCCTCCCCTGCCTATACACAGAATATCCCTATATATATTCTACCGGTTATTATCCATTTTTTCCCAGGTCGCGTTGATATACGTGTAACCTCTTTTACCATTTAAGGCGAGAGGGAATTCATGGTCCTTGTCCGGATACCATTTGGCACTTCCATCACCGTAAAGCACGTTTACCCCGTCCCCGTGCGGATTTCTCCAGGTGAACATATCGGCAAATAAGGCCCTGTTAGGATATTTTTTGAGCATTATGTATCCCAACGAGGTGTAGCCTCCTGTCCCGGCATAGTCATTTACCCCTTCGAGCGGGGAGCCAGAATTACCACTACCTTGTATAGGTCGCCCAAGATATGTTACATAACGCTGGGTTATATAATGTGAGTAATCTTTGGGATAGGCACTCGGACAGCTGAATAAACCAGGGAATGTTATGGATAGGTATCCGGGTTGATTTGGGTCATAGGCGGGAATTGTGCCGTTCCCTTTTACCAGCACCCATAAGGGAGAACGATATCGAGGTGGTCGCCAGTCTGCTCCATCCTGATTGCCTATCCTTATCCACCCCTTGTAGTCAATGGAGTACATGTAGAGCCCCAGACCTATCTGCTTCAAGTTGTTCATGCACACGGCCCTCCTGGCTTTCTCCCTGGCCTTCTGCAAAGCGGGCAGCAGCATGGCTGCCAGTATTGCTATGATGGCTACAACCACCAATAGCTCTATCAGCGTGAACCCTCCTCTTAAACCCCAGGTTTTTCTAATTTTTCCTAACATCGTTACACCTCCTTCTTTTCTCCGATGCAACACCGGAGATAATCCTTTAGAGTTTAGAGCTTGTGATTTCAAGTTTCTAATCTTTCTCACCTCCTTTCTTATTTCTTCCTCGATTTATCCGCTCCACAGGAGGAACGCACAGCTATCTTCGGTTTTATAAGAATCGTCTCTCCTGCAGCAAAATCCATCTTATCTTCCAGTATATATCTCACCACCTTAACCATGCTTTCTTCTTCCACTGATATCGAGGTTAAAGGTACATCAAATTTCTCACACCAGGGGGTATTGTAGTATCCAACAATCGCCAGGTCTTCAGGGATGGAGAGATTCAATTTCCTTGCTACGGAAAATATCTCCCCACACCTGACATCACCAAAGGCAAATATTGCCGTGGGCCTATCCGGCCCCGACAGTATCTTGGTTAATTTCTCCTCGTTGCTCCTTTCCGGATCATAGGTTTCAAGAGAAAACGATTCACCAGGGTCAAGTCTACTTTCCCGGAAAGCTCTCCGACAGCCGGCTAAAAGGGAATGTATGTAAAAATATGGTTCGGGTTGGGGCTCATAAGTCCAGACAAGTATCTTCCGGTGTCCCAGTTCAAGAAGATGCTTGACGGCCAAATAACCACCCTCATCGTAATCACTCAGCACTTTGATGGCCTGTGGGAATAAAAGCGAGGTTTCAAAGCGGAAGATAAATATTAACCTGTCAATATCCTTTTTCTGCAAAAGCAAGTCAAAAGGGAAAATAGAAACCCCGTCAACAATCAGGGTGCCAAACTCAGCACTCAAAAAACGTTGAATTTTTTTCTTCTCTTCCCTAAAATGACGAGCCAGCAAACTTGTATCACATACGAAGGAGTAGTAGTCCGCCGCATGCAGATTCTGCACTAAATGCCGGGAAAATTCTCCGAAGAGATGCCCTCTGGCTGGAAGTAGAAGCCCGGCAATAGATTCTGACTTTATTTTTTGCTCTATTTCAGAAACAAAGGTTCCCTTGGGCCCAGCTCGCACTAAGAGCCCTTCATTTACCAGTTCTTTAATAGCGTTGGTTACCGTTATACGGCTGACTCCATACATCTTCGTCAGCTCAAACTCGGTTGGAATTCTGTCTCCCGGAGAATAAATTCCCTGCTTAATCTGCCTCTCCAGGTTTTTCTTTATCTGAATATATTTGGGGACATATCTAAGCTCTTCCATAACACCCCACCTTTAAACTCTAATTTCATATTGATATATCACTATATCATAAGTATAATCCATTTTTTCGTCTTTGTCAAGACTATCAGTTGCCTCACTTAAAATCTTCTCGAAAGAGGGGGAAGGAATTAAAATAGGGCGACTTCCCTGCCTTTTTCGCCCCACCTGAGAACAGGCGGACATGACAGGCAGGGCGGGTTATGGTTTATATTATTCCTAAAAATCCAATATCCATAAGAAAATCTTCCAGGATTACCAGGATACCAGGTTACCATTAACTGCTCACCATTCACTGTTCACTATTTACTGTTCACGGCTTCCCCCGGTCTAAAGTCTAAAAGTTATGAGTTGCCAGTTCCCTGTCCCGGCGCATGCCAGAGCACATATTTCCTCACCTATTTGTCTTTTTATTCGTTTATTTCTATCCATATGGGAGATGCCCAGGCCATCTCGCCGTTTACAAGGATGATGCGTAAATAATAATAGACAGATGGTGCCCCTATTTCCCGTGTTTGCAACAGGCTTTTTAGTGGTTCTGCATCCTGGTAGGCAAAATTTTCCTCTTTGTTTTTACCTGCATGGGTATAAATGTCCTGGTTATTTCTAACTATGGTGATAGAGAGAATATTCTCGGGTGCACTTACCTTGATATAGAGAATGCGTTCTTTTTCTCTGCGCAATTGCAGCACTTCTCCCATAAATGTCTGGTTTAGCCTGAAATCTATGTGAAGCTTTATCCCGGTAGTGGCAAAGCATCTTCTATTTTGCAGCGCTTCAAAGATTCCTACGCGGGTAAGGTTTTCTGCATATACACCGGCCATTGCTACGCCAAAGTGGTCTCCTCCCCCTATAAAGCCGAGCTTGTAGCCTTTTGCCAGGGCATCCTGTACAAAGCATCCTTCCCGCGGAGTCTGGCGCCATCCCGTGGAGCCCGGACATCCTCCGTATTCTGCTGAGCCCCTCAAATCCTGGAAAATTTCTACCACCGGCTCAAATTGGGGATGGTAGTAGTCCCACCCGTGGTGGTGGTCCCAGTCAGCCGGGTGATGAACAATGGTTAGAGCTTTTTTACTGCCTAAAAGGTGCCAGATTTTATCCGGCGTATCGCTGTAGCCAAAATCCCGTGCCGTATATGGAACAGCTTCCCGGTCTTCCCCGAAATAGTGGATGTTGTAGTGTCCCAGGCTTTCCCCCAGTTTCTCCACCCCCTTTCTCTCCGAGGCTGTCCATTCCACACTGGGTATAGCCACAAAGAAGGGGGGAGAGTGGTAAATTGCTATTGCCTTGAGATTTTTGTGCCAGTTTAGGTCATCACCACTTGTCCCGTGATCTGTAAGAGCACTGAAACTCTCTCCCATAACATCCCGGGCGTGGCGATAATGGAGGTCAAAACTGCCATTATACGGTCTGTCACAGCCCGAGATCTCGGAGTGACGATGAATATTGCCAAAGGCTAACTGGTACCTCTTTCCCCGTAGGGTTAAATAAGATTTTACCTCGGCGTTGGAAGATGACATTATCGGGGTATAACTTTTGCTCAGGGGATAAAGTTCCGGGGGATTTCCTTCCATATCTTGGGGGTCAAGATAATCCAGATAAATTTCCTCACCTTTTTCTTTTTCAAAGTATTCGGGAAATTTTCTGTAATCTACCTGTCCTGCATACCAGAATTTTCCTTCCTGGTCCTGCATTAAATGTATGGGGTCTGCCTCACCCAGGAGTTCTTCGGCCGGGTCTATTGCCGGAGGAGACCATCTATCTCCTTTATGATAGACAGCGGAGATTTGACTTCGCCAGGCAGGAGTTTTCTCATTAAAGCAGAAATATCGGTAAAATACCCACAGTTTCCCGGAAGAATCAAAGGTTATATGTGGATAAATAGCATTTTCCGGTACCGGGACTACACCTGTGCAGCGCGAAGGTTGAGGAGCATCTTTCTTTATGGGAATATACCACTTGCCCTTATCCAGGCAGACACAATAAATGTATCTCTGGTTAAGCCAGAAGGAGTGATGTCTTTTCCGTAATTCGGTTTTTACCAGGGGAAACAGTTCTTTCATACGATATTCTCCCACGTAGGATACAAAGCTGAACCATATCCTATCCTGGGAATCTACTGTTACTGTTGGATAGTAGCTGTATCCGTGTATCCAGCTTACCTTTTGCTCTTTGCCCAGGAGATTATCCTCGTTACTGTAGGAACGACAGAAGATATCGTAATTTCCCTGTTGAAAGGAGGTGTAGGCTATCCATAAATTTCCCTTGCTGTCACTGGCCAGAGAGGGATCGTAGGAATTGAAAAGAGGGTTACTGATAGTGCGGGGAGTAGATAAATCCCCCTTTGCAAGTTTAGCCATTTTGATGACTGTTTTCCCGCCTGCATGGCTCTCCCAGGCAAGGTGGATGTTGCCCTTGCAGTCGCAATGGGAGTGAAGATTATAAGAACGGCCTTTATCTATATATTCCCAATCTCCTTTCAAATTGCCGTTTCTATCGTAATTTCTTCCGCATAATTTCCAGGTCTCAGATGTTTTTTCTACCCAGAGAACCCATAGTCCATCCTGGGGATGGGTAACTAGGCAGGGGCGGTAAATAATTCCCGGTTTATCGGTCACTTTAAGTTCTTCTGACCACTGGCTGTTTTGTAGCCGTTTTAAATAAATATCGTCGCCTTCTTTATTCAGGCTGAGCCAGGCAACCCAGATACCGTTGCTTCCGTCAATCCCGATAGCGGGAGAATAATTATGCCGGGAGCTTTTTTTGTTGCTGGTAAGCGTGAAATTATTCATGGCAATACCTCCTGGTTTATAACTCGAATATCAACACATTTAAGGAAGCGGGGATGAAGGTCAGTTGCAACGAAAAGCATTTTTCTCCTGCAAGCTCTCTTTTCTTTACTCTATCCTTGATATCTTCCCTTTTGCCCTCTTCATTAAGCCTGAAAACTGCAAATTTTTTGCCTGCTAACCCGGGGAGGGATAGGATAATTTCTTCGTATACGTCGGTGGAAAAATTCATCAATCCCAGAATTATTTTATCTTCCAGGGATATATAA
>JALUVB010000291.1 GCA_027021085.1 bacterium | reverse complement strand
GCCAACGTGGTGCTTTCCCAGGCATTTGGGAAGGCAGAAGGAATCGTGGTGGATACCCATGTAAAGAGAGTCTCCCAGAGACTCGGCTTAACCAGGAACAATAATCCAGAAAAGATAGAAGAAGACTTGATGAAAATAATACCCCGGGAAAAGTGGATTACTTTTCCCTTTCGATTAATCCTGCACGGGAGAAATATCTGCAAGGCAAAAAAACCTAACTGTCAACAATGCATCCTGAGCAACCTCTGCTCATTTTACGGCCACAGCGGGGAAGGAATAGATAAGGGCTCAGGCTCATAAGTTATGATGCTCTGACATCACAAGTGAGTAGCTTGGTCCCGGCGCATGTCGGAGCACCTATGCCTCCATGTTAGACTATAGACATTAGACGGAAAGACAAATGATACGGGGAACCAACTCAGTATTCACTGTTTACTATTTACTATATTCCCTCGCTACTAACTACTGTTTACTATATTTTCAGTCAACAGTCTATGGGCTATAGTCTAAGGTCTAAAATCCTGGATGCCTGCTTCCGCAGGCATGACAGGCGGGCTGGTTACTTATCATTCTTGCAAATCCTAACATCCCTCAAAATCCTATTCCAGGAAGCCAGGATTACCAACATACCAGGCTACCGAGTTACCATTCACTGTTCACTGCTTACTGTTTACTGCTTCCCCAGTCTACAGCCTAAAGTCTACGGTCTAAGGTCTAAAATCCTGGATGCCTGCTTTACCACTCATGATTTAAGAGGCTTGGATTTCTACATTCTCTTGAGTTAAGAAGCCAATTAGGGTATATAAATAAGGCATGAAGATATACTGGAAAGTATTGAATAAAAAGCAAGCTAAAATTTTACCATATCTTTCTTTTCTGAAAACAAAAGGATTCTATTTAGCTGGAGGAACCGCACTTGCTCTCAGAATCGGACATCGTACTTCTTTAGATTTTGATTTCTATACAGGTAAGGATTTTAAACCGGAGCAAATTTACTCCCAATTTCAGGAAGAAAAACCAAGGGAAATTTTTTATTAAGAATGGTCTCTGAAGATACATTGCTTTTAGAAGTAAATGATATTGCTATCAGCTTATTTACCTATCCATATTCTTTAATTAAACCTCTCACGAAGAGCGAGTATCTCAATATTGCCTCTCTGGAAGATATTGCAGCAATGAAAATGATAGCTATTATTCAAAGGGGAATAATGAGAGATTTTATTGACTTGTATTTTTTGCTCAAGAAACTCAGCCTGGAGAATGTTTTAAAATTTGCCAAAAAGAAATACCCAGGTTTTAATGAATATTTAGCCCTTCAGTCATTAACCTACTTTGAGTATGCGGAAAAAGAAAATAATACAAGAAAATTTAAACTCTTTCTACCTTTTGACTGGGCAGAGGCAAAACAATATTTTATTATTGAGGCAAGAAGAATAAAAGAAAAATGGGGGGAAAATGCAAAAAAAAGATTCCTGAATTTGTGGCTCCTTGCCTCTGGTCTTACAACATTGACCAGATAGACTTGGAGAAGGACAAAGAAATTATTATCACTATGGTTTTAAATTACGGAGATGTGAAACGAATCAGATGGCTTTATTCCGTGTATAGCGAAGATGACATTAAACAGGTAATTTCTAACCCTCGCAGAGGTCTCTGGCTTCCGAAAGTATTAAATTTCTGGGAAACCGTCCTGGGAATTGAAATTCCTGAATCTAAAAAAGAAAAGGCATTGCGCAAATTTACCCCTTTTTAATTTTAATACCGGGGAAATGCGAGTTATTTTATGAATGGGAAAAAGGAGGATAATTATGTCTAAAGCAAAAGTAACTCCTAAAAAATCTCTATGGCCAGCACAAAAAAAGAGATGCTGGAAGCCTACAATGCGCTATTAGCACAAATCCAGGAAAAATCAGAAGCACAAATTACTCCAGAAAGAAAAGCAGAGAAAGAGAAAGTCAAGGAGATTGAAAAATTGGTAGATTCCTTATCTTCGGAAAAAATCGCCAAAGAAACCAGTAATCTAAAAATAGAAATCAGTAAAATGTTGGGAGAACTTTCAGCAAGATTGGAAAATGCAGTTAATAAATTCAAAGATATCCAAAGAGCTATAAATTTCAAAGAGAAAGAGCTTAAGGAAGTATACGAAATAGAGAAATCAGCCGGAACTTTATTAGCATTGGTGGAAGCACAAAATCAAAAGCGCAGGGAATTTGAAGAAGAGATGGAAAAATTGCGTGCAGAATGGGAAAAGGAAAAAAGAGAGGAAGCTAAAAAACGCGAAAGGGAAAGAGAAGAATATTTATATACATTCAAACGGGAACAACAACTGGCAAAAGATAGATTTGAAGATGAAAAGGCAAAATTGGAAAAAGAGATAAACCTTAAAAAGGAAGCAGCTGAAAAAGAATTAGCAGAACGGGAAAAAGCCATAGCTGAGAAAGAAGAAGAATTAAAAGAATTACGAAAAAAGGTTGATACTTTCCCCGGTGAGTTAGAATCCGCCATTAAAAAAGCAGTTAAAGAGACAACGGAAAACCTCCAGGAAGAAGCAAAGAACAGAGAAGAATTGTTGAAAAAAGAGTTTGACGGAGAAAGGAACGTTCTCACCACCCGCATCAAATCTTTAGAGGAAACTGTAAAACAGCAGAACGAACAAATCATCAGACTATCCCAGCAACTTGAAAAAGCATACCAGAAAATTCAGGATATTGCCGTCAAAACTGTAGAGGGGAAATCTCTTTCTACTTTACAGGGGATTCTCAGCGAACAGACAAGAAAGAACGGATAATTTCCAGATTCCAGACTACGGGGACATTCATCTTATTTACACCCCCGAGGTGTAAAAAGTGTAAGAATTCTGTGGGGGAAAGGTAAAATTTGCTATAATCATAGCAAAAAAAGGAGGAGAAAAAATGAGAAGGATAGGGTTATTTCTGTTTGTTTTGGGAGTTTTGTTTTTCTTTTCAGGATGCAGTGATTTTAATGCAAGTTCTTCCGGGAGCTCTAATGGAACCTCTCAGAGTGTGGAGAAAGAAGTGGAGGATAATCTTTCCAAGATGGAAAGCACCGTGGAGAAAGCAGGGAACTTTGAATCCGCAGGCTGGTCAACCATGGAGTATATGAATAACCTGGTAAAAATAGGAAAACCTGCGGTGCCAAAGGTTTTAGAGGTGGTGAAGGATAAGAGTAAAAATCCTGTGTTTCGTTCCCTTTTAATTCATGAGGTTCTGGGAAACATAAAAGATGAAATCTGCATAGAACCTCTTATAGATATAGCAGAGGATAATACGGAGAATGAGGGAGTAAGGAAGAATGCAGTAAAAGTTCTGGGGAAATTCAAAGACAAAAGAGCTTTACCCCTGTTAGGAGACCTTCTTTACAGCAAAAGCGACTCCTTAAAAAAAGCCTCCCTTTACGCTCTGGGAGGATACTATGATAGTGAAGATGCTGCCCTGACAGTGATAGATTTTTTAAAAAATAGCGAGGATGAGGGAGATAGGATGCTTGCCTGTAAAGTACTGGGGAGCATAGCCAATCCAGTAGCCATACCATTTTTGATAGATAGTTTAAAGAATGGTAAGGGAAGGGGAGAGAAACTCTGGGCCGCCTATGCTTTAGGGGCAAGGAACTTAAGGAGTGAGGAAGGTATTCAGGCTCTGAGGGATGCCTTATATGATGAGACTGCTCCTCAGAGAGAAATACTGGTGGCTTTAATCAACCAGAGAGAGCATGAGATAGTGAGAGAATTTTTAAGATACCTGGTAGAGGAACTTAAGAAAAACCCTGATAGGAAGAAAAGAGATAATATTGAGTGGCTTTTAGACGGAGCAGGTGAAACTTATTTTACCTACAAGATAAAAGACCCTGAAGTGGTTCCTATTCTGGAGGATGCCCTGGAATTGTGTAATTCTGGAATGGCTAAAGCATCGTTATCTTGGGCTTTACACTTCATTACGGGGAAAGATTATCAACAGGGTAAATACGGCATTCCTTACTTCAGACAGCATAAAAAAGAAGTTTTAAAGAAAGAAAAAGAGATTTTAGAGAAGCGCAGGAGGGAAAGGAATGAAGGGAATAAGTAGAATATTACCCATATTACTGTTATTTTCTTTTACTCTGTATGCTCAGGGAGTAAATCCAAACTGTGAGAAAGGAGATGCTATATTCAGAGACCTCTGGTTTTTCTTCTCCAATGTGGGGCATTCTGCTATATATCTTAACAGTGACTCTAAATTCGCAGAAAAAGGACAGCCTGATAATTATAATAAGACTGACCCCCGCACTGCTCCCCTCTTAAACTCAGACCTTAAACATTCTGTGATACAGGCAAATGGAACCTCACCTCAGGACCAGAATAAAATGCTACCTCTTACTGCCAGGACCTTTGAAGGGTTTTTAAATGGTCAAAGATACTGGGGTGCTTTTAATGGTGTCCCTGGAGGACTGACTTATGAGCAAAGGAAGAAAGTAGTTTACTATGCCTGGCTTCAGATAGGATGTGATTATGTTTTTCTCCGCTGGCCAGCCATAAAACTTCCCTCCCTTTACCGGGATGACGGGAAAAGAGTATTCATAGGTTCTTTCAGGTGCGATGGGTTGGTGGAGTATGTTTATGAGTCTATAAATATACATGATGAGCGAGGCGATAACCCCAACGACTGGGGATTCTTTACCGAGGAGGAGGAGAAGCATCTTATAAGTACTTTTTATCCCCGTGCTCTTGCTGACAGAATGTACGAAGAACAGGGCAAAGAATTTCCGGTTTATTCTCCCCCTCAGATAAAAGAGATTACCCTGAAAGATTCGGAAGGGAACCCCATAGAACCTGATGAGGAGGGGGTTTACCAGGTTTCAGGGAAGATAACCATAGAAGCGAATATTTCTGATGGGGATTATGGCTCGGGAGTGGACAGGATGGTGGTTCTGGTGGAGGATGATGCGGGAGATACCTTTTACCTTAATGGAGAAGAATATGTAGAAGGTAATACTCAAATCCCGGAAGAAAGCCTGGATGACCATGATGAGGATGTGGAGGGAACTTACACCTTAGCATGGGACACTGATATAAAAGATGAGCAGAACAACCCCCTTTTCCCTCCCGGCTATTACACCCTTCATGTTCTAGCCTATGACCAGGCAGGGAATGTAAAGGAAGAGACTATTGAGGTAGTGAAAAAAGGGGATAATTTATGGAAAGTATATAGAAAATTTGATGTACATGAAGATTATGATACTTATGTTCCTACCCCGGAAGATTTTGGGGAGTACTGGAAGGAATGGGAAGACTCCTATATTTTGATCCCCAAGGATACCTCGAATGGAAGCTTAGGGGGGAACTGGGTAATTTTAGGATTCAGAACATATGTATATGTATCAGAGCCTTTAGATTTAGATATAGGCATAATCGGAGATGATGGAGTAGCTTTGTATGTAAACGGAGAGTTTGTTTGTGGAAGAGGAAATGCAGAAGACCCTATGGCATATGGAGTAATGCATCTTCTACCAGGATGGAACAAGATAGAAGCATTAGTTTATGATGGTCCCGACGTTTGCTGGCTTGAGTTTGATAAAAAAATCGGTGATTATGTGGAGATTATAGATCCTGAAAGAAGAGAATGAATCTTACAGGGAAATACCTATAGCTCTCCTTATGATTCCCCTCAAACTTTCCAGATAAGATTGCAGCACCATGTGGATGGCGAAAGCATCCAATTTTCTCTATCCGGGGGACTCCCCTAGAAGTATATCTTTCATCCCGGATGTTGCTTCTAAACTTAAGAACAAAGAAAGGTTAAGCAATAATGTGATAAAAGAAATTATTCTCCTAAAGCCTTTTACCAACGTAATTATTTTATTTGACGGGAGGCCATTAAAATGGTAATATTCTCTCCATGAATAGTAAAATGAAGCTCAAATTGGGTTTACCGAAAGGAAGTCTGCAGGAATCAACCCTGCAACTGTTTAAAAAAGCCGGGTATAGTGTTTACGTGGGGGCAAGGTCATATTTCCCGGTTATAGACGATGAGGAGATTCAGCTCTATCTTATTAGAGCGCAGGAAATACCGCGTTACGTGGAAGAAGGCTCCCTGGATGCGGGGATAACCGGAAAAGATTGGATTATGGAAAGAGGAGCAAAAGTTAAGGAAGTTACTGAACTTGTCTATGCCAAAAGCGGTCTTAAACCGGTAAAGTGGGTTCTGGCTGTGCCGGAAGATTCTCAGATTAGAGAGGTCAAAGATTTAGCAGGAAAGAGGATTTCTACGGAATTGGTGGAAGTTACCAAGAAATATCTTAAGGCAAGAAAGATTAAAGCAGAGGTGGAATTTTCCTGGGGAGCAACCGAAGTTAAGCCGCCTCTTTTTGCTGATGCAATAGTAGAGCTGACAGAAACAGGCACATCACTCAGGGCACATAAACTAAGAATCCTGGAAGTAATCCTGGAGTCAACCACTCGCTTTATTGCCAATCATGCTTCTTACCAAGATGAGTGGAAGAAAAGGAAGATTGACAGGATTGCCTTGCTTATTAAGGGCGCTCTGCTTGCCGGAACGAAAGTTGGTTTGAAGATGAATATAGAAGAACAAAATTTGCCTAAAATCCTAAATATTCTTCCGGCCATGAAGAAGCCTACCATCTCCCATCTCTCCCAGAAAGGATGGGTAGCTGTAGAAACAGTATGTGACGAGAAGGAAGTAAGATACCTTATTCCCTTACTCAAAGAAAGCGGTGCAGAGGATATAATAGAGTATCCTCTTAATAAAGTTATCTACTGATATTTTATCTCCGTGTTGGGTGTGGAAATTAAAACTGTAAAATATCTGTTTGTTCTTCTGGTGCTCTCCTTTTCTGCATCTCTTTTCTCCATGGAGAAAGATTATTCTTCTGCCTGGGCTCATTTCTTAGCCAGTGAAGTTTACAAATGGCAGGGAGAAAAAGAGAAAAGCCTGTCAGAGCTTCGAAAAGCCTACAAGGAAGAGCCTTCTTCCCTGTACCTGAAAGAGGAATTATCCCTCTCTTTGCTCCGGCAAAACAAAAGGGAAGAAGCACAGCGTTTACTGGAAGAGCTGGAAAAGGAAGCAGGCAATAAAAAATCTGTCTACCTGATGCTTTCTCTTCTCTACAGTCAAAAGGGGGAGGAGAAAAAGTCACTTCGGGTGATGAATAAGGCATTCCGCAAATTTCCTAACGATCCCCGGATAATACTTATTCTGGTGGAAAAATACTTAAAACTTAAAAGGCACAGAAAAGCAAAATATCTGGGAAGAGACCTACTTTTACTTTCACCCCCACCCAAATACTTGACCTCTCTGGGGATACTCTATCTTAGTTATGGAATGGAAGAAGAAGGAGAGAAGATACTTCTAAAAGTACTCCAGGAGGAGCCCAAAAATTACCGGGCTATTTTAGCACTGGGAACTTACTACGAAATGAAAGGAGAGCTATCAAAAGCCAAAGCTTTCTACAAGAAAGCCCTGGAGATAAATCCCTCCTCTATTTTCTTTTATCACAGAATAGCTGCAATAGATATGCAAAATGGCAACTGGAAAGAAGCACTCTCCCTGTATAAGGTAATTCTCCTTCTTCGCCCAAACGACCCTCTCTCTCTGCAGCAAATTGCCTTGATTTACCTGCAACAGGGGAAATATGAGAAAGCAAAGAAGACTCTACTGAAAATAGAGAAGCCGTCCTTACGTTCCTTTTATCTGCTTTCTTCTATTGAGTTCGAAGAAGGAAATCTGAAAGAAGCAGAGAAATGGATAACAAAAGCCAGGAAAGTAAACCCGCAGGTCCCGGAAGTTTATTCCATGCTTGCCTCTATTAAAGAAAAAGCCGGGAAAGAAAAAGAAGCAGAAGCACTTTTACTTGAAGCATTAAAGAAATTCTCCTCGCCTCCCCAAAAATCCCAGATTTATCTCTCCTTAGGATTACTCTATCAATCACAGGGGAAGATAGATAAGGCTATCAGGAGTTTTTCCCGTGCCAAGGAGCTATCTCCCTCCTGGGAAACTCCTTATTTTCACCTGGGAGCTACCTACGAAAGAAAAGGAAGCTGGGTAAGGGCAGTGTATAACTTGAGAAAGGCGATTAAATTAAATCCTGATGACGCTGATGCTCTGAATTACCTGGGATACATGTTTGCCGATAAGGGAGTAAGGCTCAGAGAAGCACAGCAATTAATAGAAAAAGCCTTAAAACTGGCGCCTGAAAATGCTTATTACATAGATTCCCTGGGATGGGTTTTCTACCGTCAGGGAAAATTCGAAGATGCTCTCAGGGAGATAAAGAAGTCGCTCCTGATTCTTTCCCGCCAGAATGAAGACGATGCGGTTATCAGGGAGCACCTGGGAGATATATATTACGCTATGGGGAAAAAGAGAGAGGCGATAGAAGCCTGGCAGAAAGCACTAAAACTTGCCCCTGAGAACAAAAAGCTCAGAAAGAAAATAGAAAAAGTTAGCAGGGAAGAGTGAATTGGTTTCCTGGTATCCCGGTATCTTAGTATCCTGGTTTCTTGCCCGCCTGCCCTTCTTCCTCGAGCAGGGATGGCAAACGTTTGACTGTGAGAAAGAGGAAGCCCCTACTTACGTGTCCCTGGGGCTCCCGTTAAACAAAAAATATGGAAAGCTTCCAGTTACTTATAAAGCCGGCTGGTCCTGACTGCAACGCTCGCTGTAGTTACTGTTTCTACCGCAGAGTCTCCAATTTATTCCCGGAAACCACCCATAGGATGAGCAGAGAAGTCCTGGAGAAAATGGTAATGGACTATCTCTCCTGGCAATTCCCGGTTTCCGTATTTTCCTGGCAGGGAGGTGAACCCACTCTCTGCGGACTCGATTTTTTCCGGGAAGCAGTCCGCCTACAGATGAAACATGGCAAAAAAGGGCAGAGGGTGGCTAATACTATCCAGACCAATGGATTGCTCTTAAATAAAGAATGGTGCAATTTTTTCCGCAAATATTTATTCTTTGTAGGGATTAGTATCGACGGCCCTCCGGCAATCCACGATTTTTACCGGGGTAAGGGAGCCTGTGCAACAGTAATGAAAAGAATGCGTATGTTAAAAGAGCATGCGGTAGAATTCAACGCCCTCTCTGTCTTGACGCGCAAAAGCGAGGGTAAGGCAAGGGAAATTCTTGATTTCTTTTTATCCAACCAGATAAGATACCTCCAGTTTATACCCTGCCTGGAAAAAGAGGGCAAAGATATTGCATCTTATTCTATAACCCCGGAGGGCTACGGAAACTTCCTTGCCGAACTTTTTGATCTCTGGTGGAAGGAAAAACAAAGGGTCTCTATAAGAATTTTTGATTCTCTTCTGGAAAAACTGCTTAGCGGAGAAAACCATTCTTTCTGTCCCCTTGCATCCACCTGTAGCAACTATGTGGTGGTAGAATACGACGGCAGTGTTTATCCTTGCGACTTCTTTGTTAAAAAAGAACTTTACCTGGGGAATATTATGCAGCAAGGTATAGGAGAGCTTTACGAATCTCCCGGCAAAAAGAAGTTTAACCTCCAGAAGCGTTTTCTTTCTCCCGAATGTGAAACCTGCTCCTACCTGGAATTTTGTTACGGCGGATGCCAGAAGGATAGGTTGGACGAAAAAGGGGCTCCTTCTGCAAAAACATATTTCTGCACTTCCTACCGCATATTTTTCTCCCATGCATTGCCGCGTCTGAAGAGTTATGCCCGGGAAATTTCCCGCAGAAATAAGAAATGATAGAAATAAAGAACCTCAGCAAGAAATTCGGCAACATAGTAGCAGTAAAATCTCTTAACCTGAGGATAGAAAAAGGCGAACTCTTCATTCTCCTGGGACCAAACGGGGCAGGAAAGACCACCACAATGAAACTTATTACCGGCCTATTACGTCCTACAGAAGGAGAAATATGGGTAGGGGGGTACTCTGTGCTGAGAGAGTACATGATGGCTAAGAGGCTTATCGGTTACATTCCGGATACACCCTACGTTTATGAAAAATTGAGTGCGCGGGAATTTTTGCATTTCATCCAGGATATATACCAGGTAGAAAACAAGCATAAAGTGGAAGAGCTTCTGGAACTATTTCATCTCCGGGAGGAAGCAGACAGACTCATAGAAGAGTATTCCCATGGAATGAAACAGAAGGTAGCTATAGCTTCTGCCCTCATTCATAATCCTAAGGTACTTATCATTGATGAGCCGCTGGTGGGGCTTGACCCTCGCAGTGCCCGGCTACTGAAAGACATCCTGAAGAAAAAAGTAAAAGATGGCATGACAGTTTTTCTTTCCACCCACACCCTTTCTCTGGCAGAAGAACTTTCACATCGCATTGGAATTATAAATGAAAGCAAGCTTATCGCAGTAGGCACTCTAAAAGAACTCAGGGAAAAAGCAAAAACCACCGGCAACCTGGAAGAGGTATTCCTGCGTTTAACCGAGGAGGAAAGTGAGCTCTTTTCTTAAACTTCTCAGGCTACGTCTGCGGATTCTGAGAAACCTGTTACTTCGCTATAAAGGCTCGTGGTTTAAGGTCCTGGTAATCTTTTTCTTTTCTCTCTCCTTCCTGCTGGGGATGTTCTTCCTGTTCAGGGAAGGGTTTCAGTTTATTAAAACCATCCCTTTAATATCAGACTTAGTGATTAACCGCCTCTTTTATTTCCTTTTTCTTTTTACCTTCTTCCTCATGCTTTTTTCCTCTGTTCTTACCTCTTACTCCACCTTTTTTTCCCAGGGCGAGACAGACCTCCTTGTCTCTTTGCCCATATCTTTCCGGGTGATTTTTACCCACAAATTTCTGGAAATCGCCTTTTATACTTCCTGGTCGTTTATCTTTCTCGGTATTCCTTTTTTCTCTGCCTACGCTGTAATAAACCATTTACCAGCAAGCTTCTACGTAGTAATGGTTATCCTGGTTATTCCTTTTGTTCTGCTTACCTCAGAGCTGGGAGCACTTTTTACCCTTCTCCTTTCCCGGGTAATGGCATTAAAAGGCTGGCGCATTTATATAGCAGGCCTTCTTGTTGCTTCTATTCCCATTTTTTACTTTCTCTACAAAATTTTCTCCCTGCCTCCTATTCCCTCTGACCTGTTTACCATGGTTAGAAAGGTATTCTCCCATTTCCAGCTCAGCCAGCACACTTACCTGCCCAGTTACTGGGTAGCTAAGGGGCTATTTCTCTTTCTCCAGGGCGAAACGGGGAAAATGAACAAATATATTCTGCTTCTCTATTCCTTCTCTTTCCTTTTATCTGGCCTGCTTTTACTGCTTTCCGAATTCTTATACTTTCCTGCTTTCTCTAATGTAAGGGGAAGCCTGCGGGAAAAACGTATATCGCGGAAATTCTCCCCCCTGAATCTTCTCACCTCTTTCTTCTCTTTTCTTCCCGGGAAATATCGTGCCCTGGTGCAGAAAGACATAAAGAATTTTTTCCGTGACCCCCGGCAGTGGTCACAATTCCTGATTTTTTTCGGTATTCTGGCCGTATATATTATCAACCTACGCTCTTACCGCTACTTCGCGGTAACTCCTTCTTTCAAAATGATGATAAGCCTGGTTAACATAGCTGCCATGGGATTTATCCTCTCCACTCTCACCACCCGTTTCATGTTCCCCCAGATGAGCCTGGAAGGGAAAAGGATATGGATAATAAAACTTTCTTCTCTTACACTGAGAGAAGTTCTCTGGGAAAAATTCTACCTTACTTTCGCCTTTTGCTTTTTAGTAGTAGCCCTGCTCAGTAATTTGACCAATGTACTACTCCAGGTTTCTCCCCTTCTCTACCTGGTGGGAAACATCCTGGTGCTTTGCATGTCCCTCTCGTTAACTTCCTTATCCGTAGGCCTGGGAGCAGTTTTCCCTGATTTTTCTTCTGACAATCCTGCCAGGATTGTCTCCGGTTTCGGGGGGACAGTCAATTTCATTCTGGGCATAATCTACGTGCTCCTGGTGGTTTCCCTAATTTCCATACCCTTTTCCCTGAGGTATATACTGATGAAAATAAACGACAGGGTTTTTATTGTGTTAGTAAAGATTGCTATAACCTGGATATCCGGCATAACCTTCTTTTCCGTGTTTTTCCCCTTACGTTATGCCTGTAGAAAACTGGAAAAGCTGGAAATATAATGTGGAATGATAAAAAAGTAGTAAAGGTATTGGAAATTCTCGCTGATTATACTGCTTCCTGGAATAGACCCTACGTGGAAAGAGTAGGGGAGAAACGAGACCCGTTTCAACTTCTCATTGCCTGTATATTGAGTTTAAGAACAAAAGACGAAGTTACAGCCAGAGCTGCCAGAAATCTATTCTCTCAAGCCTCCACCCCTGCATCCCTGCTTACCCTGGATGAGAAGAAAATCGCTCAACTCATCTACCCGGTAGGATTTTACCGAAAAAAAGCCCGCACTATCCGCGACATTTCTCTCATCTTGCTGAAAAAATATAACTCCCGCGTCCCAGATAACTGGGAAGGTCTGCTCTCTTTCCCCGGGGTAGGCAGGAAAACCGCTGCCCTCGTTTTATCCCAGGGTTATGGGAAACCGGCCATATGTGTGGATACCCATGTGCACCGCATAACGAATAGGTGGGGGCTGGTCAAAACTAAGAATCCGGAGGAAACTGAGAAAGCATTGATGGAAATCGTCCCCGCGGATTACTGGCAAAAAATAAATCCTCTTCTGGTAATCTTTGGCCAACGCACCTGCAAGCCTATCTCTCCTTTCTGTAGTGCATGCCCCCTGAGAAAAGACTGCCAGAAGGTAGGGGTAACGATACACCGCTAATATAAGTAGACTATAGACCGTAGACTTTAGACTGTAGACTGGGGAAGCAGTGAACAGTAAATTGGTTTCCTGGTATCTTGGTATCCTGGTTTCTTGCCCGCCTGTCATGCCTGAGGAAGCAGGCATCCAGGCAAGACTTTAGACTATAGACTTGAGACTTTAGATGAGGAGAGGGGATGCAGAATGCAGAACACAGGCGGGGGCATATGTGCCCCGGCATGCGCCGGGACAGGGCACTGGCAACTAATAACTCGCAACTCCCCCGTATACAGGCGGGGGCATAGGTGGAACTCACAACTCAGGACTGATGACTCGCAACTCTTGGACTTCAGACTATAGACTGGAGAATAGTAAACAGTAAGCAGGGATAGTAACTCAGCATCCTGGTGTCCTGGTAATCTTGGTTTCCTGTCCTCCCCCGATTTATATCGAGGTCGGGCAGGGCATTCCAGACAGTTAACCTTAAAAGTCGCACACAGCCTTAAAGAGAATCAATGACTTTTCTGAGCTTTTCCCTGATTTGTTTAGCTATTTCTTGCAGTGCGGGATTTTCCACTGCCTGCATTGATGCTACCGGGTCTATGGCTGCCACCTCAACCTTGCCTTCCTCTGTCTCCTGCACAACCACGTTACAGGGCAACATTGTTCCTATTCGGCTTTCTGCCTGAAGCGCCTGGTAAGCAAAGGGAGGATTACATGCCCCCAGTATCCTGTAATTCCGAAAATCCACAGCAAGTTTCTTTTTCAAGGTATTCTTGACATCTACATCGGTAAGAATGCCAAACCCTTCTTTCTTTAGCTCTTCTGTTACCTTATTGACAGCTTCATCAAATGAAAGATTTACTGTTTTATTGAAATAGTATCCCATAACTCTCTCCTTTTTTTATCCCGGTTAATTAATAATCTGTGAAAATACCGGATATAGATTTATAACACTTACAGACAGGAGAGGTCAAGGAGAAAATTCCGAGAAGTCAGTATCCGGACCATAGGTTTTGCCGCTTAACTCAGGCCTGGCTATTTTAAGCATACTTATGGTTGCCCGGGCAATTTCTTCCGGTTTACGAACCTTACCCAGCTCAAATGCTTCCCTGGTAGAAGGTATCCACTTTTGTCCTGCGGGAGTACGTGCCTGTAATTCGGTCATTTCTGTCCGAACAAGACCAGGAGAGGCCGCAAAGACCACAACTGAACTCTTTATAATTTTAAGTTCCTGCGATAGTATGCGGGTAAGTTCCCTTAGCCCTGCCTTGCCGCAGGCGTAGCCAGTGCCGCCTACAGGCCGCCCGCCATTCATGTTGATAATAACCCCCTCATCACGTGCAATCATATGGGGAAGAACTTCGCGGATAAGAAGCAAACTACCGTAAAGGTTGACGGTTACATCATGCCACCACAATTCCGGGTCAACCTCGTGCACAGGCGCAATTGACCGGAAGCTTCCCGCATTATTGAAAAGGACATCAATCACGCCAAAATGTTCCAGTGTTTCCCTCACCACTTGCCGCACCTGGCTTCGGTCGGTAATATCGGCCGGGACAGCCAATCCCACTCCTCCGGATTCTTTAATTAGTTCTACTGTTTTCTCCAGCCTATTCCTGCGCCTGGCGCAACAAACCACCCGTGCCCCATTTTTAGCAAATTCCAGCGAAAGGGCTCTGCCGATTCCGCCGCTTGCCCCGGTTACAATTACAGTTCGTCCCTTAATTTCCACTTTTCTCACTCTGTTGCTTTTCTTCTTCTCCAGGGAATTCTTCCGATGGTTTTCCCCTACTCGTTTTCCAGGAGTTCGAGCACATCCTTAAATTTCTCTATGTTTTCAGGGACTGCTTCCACCAGGGTACGGTGTGCCTGGTTAATCAAATCTTTTCCTTCCTTCCCTTTTACCACCTGGAGGGGAATTTCCCATTCCTTTACCTCTTGCGGTAATTTTGCTTCGGCGCTTTCTTCTACCCGGGGAAATATCCTGCTAAGTCCCAGGGTTTTTATGGAGCGTAGAACGTGAGGTGATTCCAGATGAAAAAGGTAGAGCGGCCTTTTTTTCAAAACAAGGCTGGCAATTATACCCAAAAAAGTGCTGTCAATAATCTGGCAATCTTTGAGGTCTACATAAATTTCCTTCCCTTCTTTGAATTTCCTCTCGCAGAAATCAAGAAAGGTTTTCCCTTCTACCCAGGTCCCTTTGCCCCGAACCTTTACCACTACTTTTCCCTTGTATTCCTGATAGGTCAGCTTGCTTTCTTTCATTTTTTTATATCCTCACTTTTTTTAGCCTGACGTAAGGGTGAAGAGGCCCACCGATAAGAGGGCGAGCGTAAGAAAGAAAAGCCTCTGTAACATCATTTCCCTCTTCGTTAATAAACTGAGCAGGAACAGGTTTTCTTTTATTAGCCACTTTTTCCAGTTCAACCAGCCCCATGCTTATCCTGTATTCCTGGCATTTTTCCCTGACCAGGGTTACCATAAAACCCGATTTATCTTCCAATGCCTTTTGCACTGCTGTTTTACCCACCAGGTATGCTTCTTCAATGTCCACCCGGGAGGCCCTGTCCATGGCCACCCTCTGGATTGTCCCGGGCTTTTCCCAGCGGGCCTTAAGCTTCAGCCTGTTCTTCACCACTTCTGCCAGGTATCCTCCCACATCACCATACTGCTTATGCCCAAATGCATCCAGGTCAACACCCGTAGCAGAAGCAGATAGTGGCTCTCCATCTTCACCTACCAACCCTTCCGAAACGGCTATAAGGGCATATCCTAACCTATCATAAACTTTTTGTACATCGTGCAAGAATTTATCAATATTCACCGCTCTTTCCGGCAAATATATAAGGTGGGGAGCATCGTCCTCCCTTTCTCTTGCCAATGCACTGCCCGCTGCTATCCAGCCCGTGTCCCTTCCCATGGTTTCGAATATCTTCACCTTGTCAGTAGTACCAATAGCTTCTGTATCCCGGCCAGCATCGCGTATGGCTATGGCATTATGCCGTATCACACTCCCGTAGCCCGGACAATGGTCAGTTACAGGCAAATCATTATCCACAGTCTTGGGAACTCCGATTACTCTTAGCTCGTAGCCTTTTTCACTTGCCAGTTTATTTACCCGGTTTGCCGTATCCATGGAATCGTTTCCACCTGCATAGAAGAAGTAGCGTATATTATATTTCTTAAAGGCTTCCATTACTGCTTCGTAATCTTCGTCTTTGAGTTTGTATCTGCAGGAACCCAGGGCAGAGGATGGCGTGCTCTTTAATCCTTCGATGGTCCGGGGGCTCTCTTTTCTCAGGTCTATTATCTCTCTGTGCAGAACACCAAGTATGCCGTTTATTGCACCATATATTTCCTCTATCTCTGCATGCTTCATGGCTTCCTGGATTACCCCGCAAACACTGGCATTTATAACTGCAGTGGGACCACCCGATTGGGCAATAATGCAATTACCTTTTAATTTACTCATTTTTCTTCCTCCTTATATCCATTCTGTATGGAAAAATCTTCCTCTTGGTTTATCAATCCTTTCGTAGGTGTGAGCACCGAAGTAGTCACGCTGTGCCTGGAGAAGATTAGCCGGCAACCGTTCTGCCCGGTAACTATCGTAATAGGCAAGCGCGGAAGAAAATGCCGGTACAGGCAAGCCAAACTCCGCAGATTTGGCTACCACCCATCTCCAGTCCTCCTGGTTGCATGTTACCACTTCCTTGAAATAGGAGTCGAGCAACAGGTTAGGAAGGTTTTTATCCCGCTCAAAGGCTGATTTTATATGTTCTAAAAACTTTGCTCTGATGATGCATCCTGCTCTCCAGAGAAGGGCAATTCTTCCCAGGTGCAAATCCCAATCATACTCTTTACTTGCAGCTTTCAGGAGAGAAAAACCCTGTGCATAGGCACATATTTTTGAGGCATATAGAGCATTTTTAATAGCCCTGATAAAGGCTTCTTTATCTCCCTTGAAATTAACGGAAGGGCCTTTAAGAAGCTTTGAGGCATGCACCCGTTCTTCTTTTAAAGCAGAAACACAGCGGGCAAATACTGCCTCGGCTATGGTGGGAGCAGGCATTCCCAGATCCAGGGCAGACTGGGAGGTCCATTTTCCCGTCCCTTTCTGGCCTGCCGTATCCAGGATAATATCCACAATAGGTTTTCCCGTTTCCTCGTCTTTCTTACTAAAAATGTTAGCTGTAATCTCTATAAGGTAAGAGTTGAGTTCGCCTTCATTCCATTCCTTAAAAACAGTATGCAGTTCATTTGCACTCAAGCCGAGTATATTCCGCATGAGGTAGTAGGCCTCACAGATAAGCTGCATATCTCCGTATTCTATCCCATTATGCACCATTTTCACGTAATGCCCTGCACCATCCGGGCCTATCCAATCACAGCAGGGTGTGCCATCCGGTGCAAGAGCAGCAATAGATTGAAATATTGGTTTTACATGTTTCCAGGCTTCCACAGAACCTCCAGGCATAAGACTCGGCCCTTTCAACGCACCTTCTTCCCCACCGCTTACTCCCATTCCCACAAAGTGAAACCCTTCGCTCTCTAACTGCTTAAAACGCCTTATGGTATCCCGGAAGAAAGAATTCCCCCCATCTATCAATATGTCTCCTTTTGAAAGGTAAGATTTTACCGTGCTGATAGCTGAATCTACCGGCTTTCCAGCCGGAACCATGAGGAAAACAATTTTAGGGGAGGCAAGTAGGCTGACAAATTCTTCCCAGGAGTAGGCAGGAGAAATATTCTTGCCCTGGGCACGCTTTTCTATAAAACTCCTCACTTTTTCCCTATCTATATCGAATATTGCCACAGAATAGCCTCTGCTCTCGATATTAAGTGCAAGGTTTTGCCCCATTACTCCCGCACCTATAAGCCCTAAATCACACATTTTCCTTACCTCCTAATCATTGATTTTACCCTGGTAAGCCCACAATCCCATGGAAGGAGCACTTATGTAATAAATCTCTTCCCCATCCGGCATCTTGTTCCATCCATCTTTAAGCTTTTCGGGGTTGTACTTTTTTATAGCTTCATGAATATCCATATACTGAAAATTAACTCCTTCTATTTCCTCCCGACTCATTTTGCCCGGCGCATAGACTATGCGAAATCGGCCTTCTGATGAGCCGTGGATAAGGTGAGCAGCAGCACTCCTTGATGCTCTCAGGTCCTGGTTTTCTTCGTAAAACTCCATTATTTTTTCGGTTCCCACGTATCCGTACTTTCTAATTAATACATCAATTTCCGGCTGTTCTCCGAAACTTTCCAGCCCGGGAGCTATCACTATGAGTTCCCCTCCATCAGCTATTGCCATTCTGGTTCTGTAAATAGCCTTATTGGCCAGCCAGGTGCTCCGGAACTCGGTCTCCTCCATGTAGGCTACTATTTTCTTTATGGGTTTCTCCAGTATTGTTACATTTTCTGCCTTGCTTTTCTTTGCTGCCATAAGATAAGTCTCTACATCTTCGCCTACATATATCCCCCTGGTAACAAAGTTATTTTCGCTATCCGTGCCCATTACAACCAGGAGGTAAACATCGGGAAGCTGTGAAAGATACTCTTTTTCCGCCCGGTTAAAACATTCCCTCAACGGCGTCATTATGTGTCCCAGTGTATTCTCAATACCCCAACAAGCTGACAGCATGTGGGAGGCATCGATGGCATCCTTACTGCCCAGCCCTACAAAATAATTCTTGTTGTGGTTGGCAAATCCGATAACCTCGTGCGGCAGAACCTGCCCCAGGCTGATAATCAGGTCGTAATTACCTTCAACAATTTTTCTGTTTATTTCAATAGGCAGGGGCCAATCTGCTTTGCCGCCGGTTACTTCTCTCACGTATTCTGGGCTGATTTCTCCCAGTGTTTTACATCCTTTTTTCCAGTCATGCACATAAAAGCACCGGGGAGGGATAGAACCAAACATCCACTTGTTCTCTTTGTCTGTATGCGGCTTGTGCTGCCCCAGTGCAGGCAAGATATCCACTCTGCATCCGGAGGGGAGAAGGTTATATATCATTTCTGTAAGCTCGCCGGCTCCCGAGTGATAGCGGGTAATATCAGGAGGAAGAATCAGGACAGAATTGAGCCTGGAAGAAAACCTCTCCCTTGCCTCAGAGAGCATTCTCTCCACCAGCTTCTGCTTCCTTTCCCTGTTTATGTAATCAGATTCTTCGTAAAACCAGGGCATTTATTAACCTCCTGGCAGCCTGTCCGGCTGAACAAAATCCTGAACTCAAAATCACAAGCTTTAACCAACCCCCAAATATAAAATTCTACCAGAGAACTAAGATATCCTGCTTACCGTTTACTATTTACCCCTCAGCATTTCCAGGGCGGGGTGCTGGGCAGATACCTGTCAAACTCTTCTATCAACTCCTGTTCGTAACTTCCCGCATATTCTCCCTGGAAAAACTTCTTCATGGCTTCCTTAAAAAACCTCTCCCAGCTTTCATCCTCGTGCCCGGGAATAATAGGATAAAAGAGGGCTCCGTTTGCCTTGGCCGCTTTCATGTCCCCCGGTGCATCACCAATCATCAACATATGCTCCGGCTTGTATTTCCCCCTGGCTGCCAGCCCTATGTGCTCCTCTTTTTTACCCAGCTCCTGGCCACAAATCGCCCTCACATATTTATCTATAGCGTGTTCCCTCCATTCCCTCTGGAGTGCCTCGGAAGGAGTGGCAGAGACCACAATTATATCGGCAAACTCTACTGCCTTCTCCAGGGACTCCCGCACAAACGGGAAAGGAGGAATACCCTTCACCATCTCTGCCACTGTCCTGTTAACTGCCTCGCTCCATTCCAGGGATTTCTCAAGGATGGGGTCACCGGTTTCTTCCACTGCTTTCTTAAGAGCAGGATTTCCCAGTTTTGTCTCGGTTTTAACCCATTCTCTAAGAGACTTAACCTCGGGAATAGAAACATTTCTTTTCAACACCTCAGGCCTCTCCTTGAGAAGGTCAAAAACCATTATAAGGGCAGGGAATCTATTTATACCGCGCCATTTAGAATAGAGATTGACAAATTCCGCCGCTTCCCTTGCATACTTAGAAACCGGCTGAAGCTCCCAATGCTTGATAATGTTGGGAATAAAGCATTCCTTATGCTTTATCTCCATGGTATCAAAAGCACAACCATCTGAATCCACTCCTATGAAAAAATCCTTTTCAGGCGCCATTTCCTTTAGTTTTTCCTGGGTTAATTCCGTCATTGCCGCTCCTCCTTCTTAACAGTGTCCCTGCCGCTTACTTATTGAATTCCGGGGTAATTATGCCTGATATTATAGCAAAACTTATAAAAATTCAACCTAAAACCCCGCTCCCAGAAAAACATATATTATATAACGCCATGTGCGACTTTTCTTTTGAATGACGGATAATTAGTAGCGAGTAGCGGGTAGCGAGGGGAGAAGGGTAGACTTTAGACTGTAGACCTTAGACTTTAGACGGGGAAAGAGTGAACAGTAAATTGGTTGCCTGGTATGTTGGTAATCCTGGTTTCCTGTCCTTCCCCGATATAAATCGGGGTCGGGACGGGAAGGGCATTCCGGACAGTTAACCTTAAAAGTTGCACATAGCGTTATATACTCTTAAAGAGTAATAGATGGGGGTATCCATAATACAGAAAAAGGATTAAAAACTTTTGCTGAATCGTGGGATAATGTGGTAAAATTCAGGGCAATGTTAATTAAAGGGAAAGTTCACAAATTCGGAGATAATATAGATACGGATATTATTATCCCTGCCCGCTACCTGGTCACCACAGACGTTAAAGAGCTGGGAACACACTGCATGGAGGGAGTGGATGCAGAGTTTCCCCGCAAGGTGAAAGAAGGAGACATAATCGTGGCAGGCGAGAATTTTGGTTGTGGTTCCTCCCGGGAACATGCGCCACTCTCTATTAAGGGTTGTGGAATCTCACTGGTTATAGCCTCCTCATTTGCCAGGATATTTTTGCGAAATTCCATAAATGTCGGGCTGCCCATAGTTATCTCTGAGGATATTTCCAGGAATACTGCGAAAGGGGATGAATTAGAAGTTGATTTGGAAAAAGGGGAGATAAAAAATCTTACCCAGGGTAAAACTTTTCAAGTAGACCCTTTCCCCCGGTTTCTCCATCAAATAATTTCTTCCGGCGGATTAATGGAGTGGTATAAAACATCCTGGCATAAAGAGTAAGATTACCACAGGGTAACCTCTACCTCGTCGCCCTCTTCCACTATCTCCTGGTTTTCCGGTATCTGGATGTAGCCATCTGCCCGGGAAAGGCTGGTGATATCTCCGGATTCTTTAAATACTGTATAAGCAATATTATTTTCTACCCTTACAGGAAGAAACTGGTGCCTTCCCAGGGAAGAAAAGTATGTCTCTGCCATTTTTACCCTGATTTTAATCCGGTGAAATTTCCGCTGAGCCATTTTTTCTATCACAGGTTTCAGTAAAAGGTAGCCTGCCGTAAGACAGGAGGCAGGATAACCGGGTATCCCCAGGACAGGCTTTCCTGCAAATTTCCCAAATAGTACGGGTTTACCTGGTTTTATCTGAATGCCATGGAATATAATTTCCCCCTCTTCGGAAGAGAATAACCGCGGCAAAAGGTCTCTTTCTCCCACGGAACTTCCCCCGGTAAAAATTACCAGGTCGTACTCTGGAAACAGCGGGATGACCTTTTCAAAGGAAGATTCCTCATCAGGCAAAGAGGGAAGACACCTGACTTCTCCAGAACACTCCCTGATAAGAGAAGAAAGGGTATAAGAATTGATGTCATATATCTGCCCGGGTTTTAATTCCCTGCCTGGAGGCACTATTTCGCCACCTGTGGGGATAAGAAGTATCCTGGGGCTCTGATATACAGTAACCCTGTCTATGCCTAAAGCAGCGATTACACCTATTTTAGCCGGGATTAGAAAATCTCCCTTACGAAGGACTCTTTCATCTTTTTTAATATCCTCACCTTTCACCGCAATGTTTTCGCCCGGATAGACAGGCTTTAAGATAGCAACTTTATTGCCTTTTTTGCGTGTATTTTCCACCATTACCACTGCATCGCTTCCGGGAGGAATGGGAGCACCAGTGGCAATTTCCATGCATTTACCCTTTTCCAGGTATACTTCTCCTACCTCTCCGGCAAAAATCTTTCTCTCCAGGAATAGGCACACGGGGGAAGTACGGGTAGCAGCAAAGGTATCTCCTGCTTTTACCGCATAGCCATCCATGCTTGCCCGGGAGAAAGGAGGAATATCGCGGGAGGAGATGATATTCTCTGCCAGGACTCTTCTCTCCGCCTGAATCAAGGGAATTGTTTCTTTCCTTTCTATGGGTGATACCTCTGAAAGTATTATTTTTCTTGCTTCCTCAAATTTTAAAAGTTTTTTAAAGGGTTTCATAACCGTATTTAACACTTAACCCTTTCCTGTGTCAAGGAATTATA
>JALUVB010000290.1 GCA_027021085.1 bacterium | reverse complement strand
CTCCCCCGACAAACTATTCTCAAACTCTTAAGAATATTGGAATAGTCAACCCTGTCCCATAGAGTGTTTTATCCCTCTTCATCCTTGTGGTGTTTGATGGTTTTGCCTTCTACCATGAAGATTACATCTTCGCAGATGTTGGTGGATAAATCGGCGATGCGCTCCAGGTTACGGGAGATTCTTATCAGGTGAAGAGAGCGCTCGATAGTTTTGGCATCGGAGGTCATAAAGGTAATCAGTTCTCTCAGTATCTGGTCTCTCAATCCGTCCACGATATCATCTCTTTCGCAAACTTCCTTTGCCAGCTGGGTATCTTCGTTTATGAAAGCGTTTATGCTGTCTTTCAGCATTTTCATGGTAACTTCTCCCATTCTGGGTATATCAATGAGGGGTTTTACCTGGGGTCTTTCTATCAGGAATAGGCTGCTTTCGGAAAGGTTTACTGCCAGATCCCCCATTCTTTCCAGGTCGTTGTTCATTTTTAAAATCATGAGGGTGGTTCTCAGGTCTTTTGCTTTTGGTTCGTACTGGGCAATGAGAATGGTGCAAAGCTCGTCCAGCTCTATTTCCAGGTTGTTCGCTTTAACTTCGTCTTTCTCTATTACCTCCATCAGTATTTCTTTTTCTTTTTTCAACAGTCCTTTTATGCTTTTGCCAATCATGTTTTCTATGAGGGCTGCGTACTCTACCAATCGCCGCTTGAGACCCATGATTTTTTCTTCAAACATCGGTTTCCTCCTCCTTGTGTCTTAACCGAATTTTCCGGTAAGGTATTCTTCTGTCCGTTTATCCTCGGGGACAGTAAATAGCTTCTCCGTGTGTCCGTATTCCACCAATTCTCCCAGGTACAGGAAAGCAGTGAAGTCTGATACCCTGGCTGCCTGGGCAATATTATGGGTTACCAGGATGATGGTAACCGTCTTCTTTAGTTCCACGATTAGTTCTTCTATTCTCTGGGTTGCTTTGGGGTCCAGGGCAGAGGTTGGTTCGTCAAGCAGAATAATTTCGGGGTTCATAGCCAGGGCCCTGGCTATGCAGAGGCGCTGCTGTTGACCGCCGGAGAGAAAGGTGCCTGTGCGGTACAGACCATCTTTGACTTCTTCCCAGAGAGCGGCTTTCTTCAGGGACTCCTCCACTATTTTGTCCTGCTCGCTCCTGCTTATTTTTATACCGTTTAATTTATAACCTGCGATGACATTGTCGTATATGCTCATGGTGGGAAAGGGGTTCGGCTTCTGGAATACCATGCCTATTTTTCTTCTTAAAATTATGGGGTGAAGGTCGTAAATGTTTTCTTCGTAAAGGAATATTTTCCCCGATACTTTAGCCTCAGGCACCAGTTCGTGCATCCGGTTGATACACCGGATGAGCGTGGTTTTGCCGCAGCCGGAAGGCCCCATAACTGCGGTTACCTTTTCTCTGGAAATGCGCAGGTTTATGTCTTTCAGGATGCGGTTTTTACCAAAGTAAGCCGAGAGGTTTTCTATTTTTAAGATATGGTTTTCCATTTTTTCGCCACCATTTTAGCAATTAAGTTTAAAAAAAGCACCATGACTACCAGCACCACTGATGCTCCCCAGGCAATTTTCTGCCAGTCGGCATAGGGGCTCATGGCATAGTTGAAGATTAGGAGAGGAAGAGAGTTCACCGGTTTTAAAATGTTCACATTCATGAAAGGGCTGCCAAAGGCAGTAAATAAGAGGGGTGCGGTCTCACCGGCAATCCTGGCAATACCCAAGAGAACACCGGTCAGTATCCCGCTTAACCCCGTGGGTAAGATTACTTTCAGTATGGTTTTGTAATAGGGGACACCCAGTGCCAGGGAGGCTTCTTTTAAATAGTAGGGAATGAGTTTCAAGGTTTCCTCGGTGCTCCGCACTATTACCGGAAGCATCATTATTCCTAAGGCTATTCCCCCGGCAAGGGCAGAGAAGCTGCCCACGGGCTTAACAATCCAGAGATAGGCAATGATTCCTATGACAATGGAAGGCACTCCCTGCAGGACTTCCACGCTCAGCCTTACAAAGTAGGAGAGTCTGCTTTTTCTGTGCTCGGAGAGGTAAATCCCGGAGGCAATACCCACGGGGATAGAGACTATACAGGAAATGAGCACCAGGATGGATGTTCCCACTATGGCGTTGGAAATGCCGCCGCTGATTTCTCCCACGGGCTTGGGAAGGTTTACCAGGAATCTCCAGTTTATCACTGATATACCGTTTTTGAATATGTAGAAAAGAATCCAGAGCAAGGGCAGGGTGGAGAGAAAAGCAAGCAGCATCACGACGAGCTTGAAGAACCTGTCCTGCATTATCCTGAATAAAGTCTTATCCTGCATTTTCTATCGCACCTCTACGCTTACCTTGTTTATTATGTACCTTCCGGCAATATTTACTATGGTGGTAATGAGGAAAAGCAAGAGCCCTATTTCAATCAAAGAGGATAGATATAAAGTATCTACTGCTTCGGTAAACTCATTGGCAATTACGCTTGCCATGGTATTGGAGGGGCTGAAAATGCTGGTGGGCAGGAAATGGGAATTGCCAATTACCATGGTAACCGCCATGGTTTCTCCCAGCGCCCTCCCCAGGGAAAGCAGTATCCCGGCAAATATACCGGAACGCGCATAAGGCAGGATTACCCTTTTTATTACCTCAAATTTGGTCCCTCCCAAGGAATAGGCTGCCTCTTTAAGCTCGCGGGGCACCAGGTTTATCACCTCTTTTCCCAGGGAGGCTGAATAAGGAATAATCATAACCGAGAGTATCAAGGAGGCAGTAAATATGCCCACTCCATAAGGGACTAATCCCAATTTAAGTTCTATGAACCTTATTACCGGCACCAGGATAAACAGCCCCCAGAAACCATAAATTACCGAGGGGATGCCTGCCAGTAGCTCCACCATGCCGGTGAGAAAAGAAGAGATTGCCCCTCCTTTTGAATACTCTCCCAGGAGAAGGGCAATGGAAAGGGAAAAGGGAATGGAGATTACCAGGGCTAAAAACGAGGTCAGGAGCGTGCCGGCTAAAAAGGGTAAAGCAGCAAAATTCCCACTTACAGGGTCCCACTCTCTCCCGGTGAGAAATTTTAAGCCAAAGGCCTTGATGGAGGGAAGAGAACTGAACAAGAGGGTAAAAAATATGCCCAGCAGGAGAAGGAGTATGACTACTCCGGAAAAGTAGATAGTTTTCTGGAAAGCTATCTCTGACTTTAAACTATCTTTTTTCATAAGGGCCGAAGTTTTATATATCCGCCTCCCTGCCGGTGTGCCCGGCAGGGAGATGGTTTCGTGAAGTTTCTACAATTTTCAATTCCTCCGTATTGGTCTTCCGTCGTAAGTGATGGATTTAATTATTTTTTCTGCTTTTTTCACTGCTTCATCCGGAAGGGGAGCATAGCCCAGCCCTTCTGCATACTTCTGTCCCTGGTGGGTCATCCACCATAAGAGGTTAACCAGGGTTTTCGCCTTGCTCTTGCTTCTGGAGTCGTAGTTCTGCTCTTTGTAGACGAGTATCCAGGTAAAACCACTGATAGGATAACCGAACTCCGAGTCCGTATTGGTAAGCGAAACCCTGGTATCAGGAGGCAGCTCCACATTAGCCGCCAGGCTGGTGGATTTAATGGATGCTTTTATAAAGTTCCCCTTTTTGTTTTTGATTATAGCAGCCGGCATGTTGCTCTGTAAAGCATAGACCAGTTCCACGTAACCCACGCTTCCCGGTATCTGCTTCACCAGACCGGCTACTCCCGGATTGCCCTTGCCGCCCAGTCCCACAGGCCAGCTAACTGATTTACCCCGTCCTACCTTCTCCCGCCATTCCTTGCTTACCTTGGATAGGTAATCCGTGAAGATAAAAGTGGTGCCGCTCCCATCAGAGCGATGTGCCACTATTATTTTCATAGCGGGAAGCCGCAGCCCGGGATTCACCTTTTTAATCCGGAAATCATCCCACCTGGTTATTTTACCCAGGAAAATATCAGCGATAATATCCGGGGTAAGTCTTATCTCCGGTGAACCCGGCAGGTTATAGGTTACCACCACTGCCCCTAAGCACATGGGTATATGCAGAATCTGGTAGGGAGATTTTTTTAGCTCTTCCTCGCTCATGAAAGCATCCGAGGCACCAAAGTCCACTGTTTTGCTCAACAGCTGCCGGATACCACCCCCGGAACCTATTGCCTGGTAATTTACTCTCACCCCGTATTCCTTGTGGTAAACATCAAACATCTTGGAATACAGGGGATAGGGAAAAGTAGCCCCTGCGCCCAGTAATCCGCTCTCTGCGCGGGAAACCGTGCTTGCTCCCATTAAGAGCAACCCGGTTAGAATCATGCTGAAAAGAACCTTCATCCTATAACCTCCTTGTTAAAACTTGATACCCAGGTCAGCCTGTAAAACACTTTCCGGGTTGGCCTCGGCATCCATTCTCCTGGTGCGGTAATAATCCAGCCCCAGGGATATATGTTTTGCCAGCCCGTATTTTATTACCACTTCGTATCCCTTTACATCGGTTTTGCCGCCGTAGAAGTCAGAGTCAGGGAAAGTATCCAGCCAGGCATCTTTTTCCAGCTGGCGATAGTTGTAATAAACCTGCCAGTCTCCCCTATCCTTTACTTTCTTGCTTCCGAACTTGATACCTACCAGGTAACCCTTGTCTTTTGAATCAGGATTATATATGTAGTCGTAAAGCAAGGATACGGCATATGTCTTATCCAGCGAGTCCCAGGCATAAGTCAAAACGGTAGAAGGATTGATACTGTCATAGTCGTACTTCAATACACCGTCTTTCAGAGTATTTGTGCCTGCACTGTGGTCAAGAGTGTTACCCTTTACATTCTCAAAAGAGTAGTAAGCAAGTCCCATTTTCCAGGATATATTGTCACTGATTTTAGCCTCGAATCCCGGCTGGAAATAGGACATAAGAGGGTCCTTATCCGAAGATTTTAACTCATCCAGCACAAATAACCCTGTATTGAAAAATAGTTTTGTGCTTTCGGATACTTCCGGTTTAAATATCAGTGACAAGCCCTCAAAAGTAATATCTCCGTCCCAGAGCAAGTCATCCCTCACAAAAAACGCCTTGTTGAACTTGCCAGCCAGCACCTCGAAAGCTTCTGTTGGCTGGTATTTCAGGTATGCCTTGTCCAGCTGCCAGCTTTTGGTCGCGAAAGTATCTCCCAGTGTCTGGTTGGTAGAACGGGGGTCTGCACTGCCCGTTGCCATCCGCGCACCTACTTTTAATGTATCGCTAACCCTGGTTTCGAATCCGTAGCGGAATCGAATCCTTGCCCGGTTGCGTGCCACATCATCTTTTTTCTTCTTGCTGGTCTGGTAGCGCATTCGTATATCACCCTTGAACTTGGTATTTTCTACCCAGGAAGGCATCTTTGC